>JAFLSL010000185.1 GCA_022510985.1 Ruminococcus sp.
AGCAACAGATCCTGTTGTGACAGAGCCTGATACTACTAAGCCTGAAGAAACAACAGAGCCTACTACAACTGCCCCGATTACAACAGAGCCTGAAACTGATCCTGAGGTTGTTTACTTTATCCAGTCTGGCGACTCAAAAAGCTGGTCTGTAGTAAAGGCTTATATGTGGGAAGCGGCTACAACTTCCAATAACAACGGCTGGCCCGGCGTAAAAATGACAGAAACCGGCACAAATAAGGATGGCAACAAAGTATATTCTGTTGTTGTTAATCCTGCAAAAGCAGATAAGATTATCTTTACTAACAAGAATGAAGGTTCAGTTCAAACCAATAACTTAGATCTTAAAATAGGTCAGTATTACGACTATGAGACTGACCAGTGGGTTGCAGATCCTGATAATATTCCTAAGCCTGATTACAGCGTAAACTCAGGTTACTATCTCCTCGGATTGGGTGATGACGGTTGGAACTTCTCTATGCAGTTTAAGAAAGCAAAAGAGTCAGATACTATAGCGTATTACACCAAAACACTTGCTGCAAATACACCATATGATTACAAAATAACAAAGGGTGCGGCTTGGAGTTCACCTAATGAGTATGGTTATGGTACCCAGATCACAGGCACTGTTAAAGACGTACAGCTTTCCGCTAACTTTGGAGGAAATGCTAAACTGCAATCCGGTGCGGCAGGTGATTATGTATTTGCACTTGACACAAGCACAATGAAGCTTTCTGTAACTTATCCGAGTGGTTCCGTAGTTGAGCCGGATAATCCTTCAACAGGTACTGATTATTATCTCATAGGTTATATTAACGGTAAGGATGTTGATAATACCGATTATAAGTTTGTAAACGGTAAGTTAACATTAACAGTAACCGCTTCAACCTATGTAAATGTAAAGAATGCTTCCGGAACTAAGTATTGGACAAATGGCTATCTTGGTCAGGTAACAGAGGCAGTACTTAAATCCAGCGGAAACACAACAAATGATAAGCTCTCTATTCCTACAGGTACAATCACATTCACACTTGTAGAGAATAGCGATGGTAGTCTTAAGCTCTCGTATACAAAGGCTTAAATCTGCTAAATAAAAATAATATTTACTCCGCAGCTTCGGCTGCGGAGTTTTTATATTTTTAAGTGTCCTCGTCAGTCCATGCAGTCCCTATTTTAAATTCCTATCCCCCAAACGTTAGGTATATTATTTGACTTTGGATAGAGAGGACAAGTTCTGCTATAGACTTTTTAAATTTCCACATCAACCCTTGTAGTTCCTATCGAATAAGCATATCCTCCAAACATTCCTTTCTTCATTTTACTTTGGATAGGGAGGATAGGCTCTGCTATAGACTCTTATTTTACAGATACGTTTCCGGAAGGGCTGAATTCTAAATTATTCATTCATAATTATTAATTGAATAGGGCTTGTTTATACGGGTGAATATGGTATAATAAACACGGGAAGAATTGATAAACTCTTAATCGTTATGCTATGTGTTTATTATACATTATTAAAGGCGGTGGTAATATGATAATTTACGATATAAGCAGAAGTATACCCGAGACTGAGCCGTTTGAGGGCGATCCTGAAACAAGATTCGATATTATAAATTCAATCGATGATGGCGATATTTATAATTTGAGTTCCTTTTCTATGAGCAGTCATACCGCAACTCATATCGACGCACCATACCACTACGACGAAGAAGGAAGAAAAATCGACGAAATTCGCCTTGCAACTTTTTACGGAAAATGTACCGTTATCTCAACCGACAGAATTTTAACAGGCGAAGATATGGAAAAACTTCTTCCTAAATGCAGAAAACGCTTGCTTATTCACGGAAACGGAATGGGTTATATCGAATCGTCAGCCGCACAGGTTATTGCCGACAGCGATTTGATACTTGTCGGAACAGATTCTCCCTCAATTGCCGCACCGTTTGACGAGGATAAAGTCCATCGTATTCTTTCGGTAAACGATAAGATTATTCTTGAAAATCTTGACTTAAAGGATATTGACGACGGTAACGACTACACTCTTTGTGCTTTTCCGATTCGCCTTGACGGCTTAGAGGCGGCACCCTGCCGTGCGATACTTTTTGAGCAAGAAAAGGGATTTTGATGAAGTACAGACTTGTTGTTTTTGACCTCGACGGAACGCTTGTAAACTCGATTTTTGATCTCGCAAACGCCGTTAATAGGGGACTTAAGAAAGCAGGACTTCCTGTTCACGATACTGAATCATATAAAAAATTTGTCGGAAACGGCAGAGAAAAGCTAATCGACCGTGCAATGGGCGAAAGTCACAAGGACGAAAAGCTCAGAGCAATTGTAAAAGAAACCTTTGACTCCTACTATGCCGAGCATTGCAATGATAATACTATTTCCTACGAGGGTTGCAGTGAATTGCTTAATGAGCTTAAAAATCTCGGAATAAAAACAGCAGTTTTGTCCAATAAGCCCGACGAATTTGTTGAAAAGATTTTAAATAAAGTTTATCCGTCTCATAAATTCGATTTAACCTGGGGAAAAAAGAGTGAGTTTCAGCCTAAACCCAATCCTGATTCTCTAAACGTTATGCTTAAAGTATTAGACGTAAAAAAGAGCGAGTGCCTTTTTATCGGCGACAGCAACGTCGATATTTACACAGCACAGAATGCGGGAGTTGATATCCTAGGTGTGGAGTGGGGGTTTCGCAGTCGCAAAGAGCTTATTGATGCAGGTGCTATGTATGTGGCATCTTTTGCAAAAGAAATTTTGGAGTATATAAATGAAACTTAACGCACAAAAAAATATGGATGCATTAATCGAAAATCTCGACAATACACCCACTTTATTAATCCACGCGTGCTGTGCTCCTTGCTCCAGTTACGTTATCGAATATTTATCAGAGTATTTTCATATAATTATTCTGTATTATAATCCGAATATTACGAACGCCGACGAATACCGATACAGGCTTTCTGAAGAGGAAAGGCTCATAAACGAGCTGCCGGTAAAGCATCCGGTAAAGCTTTTCTACGGTGATTATAATCCCGATGTTTACATATCAGCTGTAAAGGGATTGGAGAACGAGCCGGAGGGCGGAAAACGCTGTGAGGTTTGCTTTGAACTTCGCTTAAGAGAAGCGGCACGCTGCTGCAAGGAGATTGGAGCGGATTATTTTTTAACAACG
>JAFLSL010000186.1 GCA_022510985.1 Ruminococcus sp.
TGAAGTTTTCTACTTCGGGCCCTTTGTAGGAATCCCAGCCCTTGGGATTGGTGGATTCGAGGTCGACAATCATACTGCGTTTTCCGTTTACTCCGCATGCCTTTGCATAAATATCGGTTGTTTCGTATGTTTTGCCTTTTCTTGTAATAACAAAGGTGTAGTAGGTATTTTTTAAATCACCTGCAACGTGTACCGCCCATACTCCCGTACGCTTATTTTTAGTCATATTAGTGATTTTGGAATACTTTTTAGCTGTACCGGATTTATAAAACTTTACGCGGACTAAATCGGAATTCGGTGCCCAAACTCTGAATATTGTTACTCTTTTACTGTATATTGCACCCAGCTCTCCGTCAAAGGTAGTTTTGTCAAGCTTTTTAGCATAGGATTCATAGTCCTTGGCGGCAAATGCCGAGGGTGCTGACGAAAAACACAGGAGCGTTATCATTAAAATTAAGAGGATAGAAAAAATGCGTTTTAACTTCATTTTTATCTCCGAATTTATTTCCATATTATCTTCAATATTGTAACAAATTTAAGCTAATATATATTTCTAAAACAGAATTATAATAGAAGTGTATTGGTTTCAAAATGTAGAAAATACAGGTCGTTTTATGTGCATTTTAACCATAGAAATTTTATACACTTTTTTTCTCACTTTACATAAGCTATATTGAACGGAGGAGAAAATATGGAAACGACAAGTTACACAGTACGAAAAGGCAATACACTATTTGGTATTGCACAGTTTTTCGGTACTACTGTTGATAAAATTTTAAAATTAAACAACATCGCTGATCCGAATACTTTATATGTAGGTCAGACGATTATTGTTCCTGTTGATACAGAAGAAACGAGCGGATACGTTTACGTTGTACGCCCCGGTGATACGCTCTGGTCAATTGCTCAAAGATTCAAAACATCTGTTGAGGAAATAGCAAGAAAAAACGGAATGTATAATCCTGATATACTTTATCCCGGTACCAAACTTTACATTTAAACAAAATAACAATCTATTAAAAATCGGGAAGAAAGCTGATTTAAAATCCAGCTTTCTTCCCGAAATTTTTAATCTAAATAATCTTTAAGTTTTTTACTGCTTGAGGGATGACGAAGCTTTCTGAGGGCCTTTGCCTCAATCTGTCGGATACGCTCACGAGTTACTTTAAACTCACTTCCTACTTCCTCAAGTGTACGGCTCTTTCCGTCCTCTAAACCGAAACGAAGGCGTAAAACCTTTGCCTCACGAGGTGTTAAGGTTGAGAGAACCTCCTCGAGCTGTTCCTTTAAGAGGGCGTGAGATGCCTCGTCAACAGGAGCGGGAGTATCGCTGTCAGGGATAAAGTCACCGAGGTGGCTATCCTCTTCCTCGCCGATAGGAGTTTCGAGAGATACCGGCTCTTGGGCAACACGTACAATTTCCCTAACCTTTTCAACAGAAATGTCAAGTTTCTCAGCAATTTCCTCGGAGGAAGGCTCGTGGCCTTTTTCGTGGAGAATCTGAGTGCTGACTTTTTTAACCTTGTTTATAGTTTCTACCATATGTACGGGAATACGGATTGTTCTCGCCTGGTCGGCAATTGCACGGGTTATAGCCTGACGAATCCACCATGTTGCATATGTTGAAAACTTAAAACCCTTTGTATAGTCAAACTTTTCAACAGCCTTGATAAGACCGAGGTTACCCTCCTGAATTAAATCTAAAAACTGCATACCGCGTCCGAGATAGCGTTTAGCTATACTTACAACAAGACGGAGATTAGCTTCGGAAAGACGTTTTTTAGCCTGAATATTACCTTCGGCAATTTTAATAGCAAGTTCAATTTCTTCCTCAGGAGTTAAAAGCGGAACACGTCCGATTTCTTTAAGATAAACCTTTACAGGGTCATCAATTGAAACAGCGTCCTCAGACTCGAATTTCGAGTCGCCCTTTTTAGCCTCTTCCTCAGCAATTACATCAAAATCTATATTCTCGATATCTTCTATTATCTCAATTCCCTGCTGCTCGAGAGAATCATAAAGCTTTTCAAGCTCCTCCGGCTTAAATTCTACCTCGCCTAAAGCCTCGATAATCTCGTCATTGGTAAGATTACCTTTCGCCTTACCAGCCTCGGTAAGCTCTTTTATGATGGTTTTCTTATCGTTCTGTGCCATAACTAAAATTCCTTTCCTGATAACAATTGTCTATCGGGTTTACTGATGATTATCTCTTAATCTTTTCAAACGCTCCTGTATGTCGTCAATGGAAGCGTCGGACATATCGGAAGTTTTAAGCTTAAAATATTCATCATTTATTACGTTTATATTTTCCCGCAGGGTTTTATCGTTAGCCATTTTTGCAAAATCGGAATTGGCTATCTGATAAATCTTTGCAGTCTCGTCCTGTGTAAAATCCCCTGAAACCGAAGATAAAACATCCTGACCGTTTTTAATTCTTTGGAAGAAATATGTGAACAACTTTTTGTTGAATTCGGTTTGGAATTTGCTTTCGTCTATACTTGAAGTTACATACGAAAGTCTGTCGGGATTTTTTATAAGGTAGGCGATTACGCCTTCCTCTGCAACCGCAACACGTGGTTTTTTATATCTGTCGGTATTAATTTTATCATCTCTGCCGTTTAAGTTTGTTTGCAAAGTTCTGAAATTTTCGCGATTGGTATCGCGGTTTTTTCTTTGCAGAATTCTTCTTAGCTGCTGTTTTACGGCATCGGGCGATACGCCGACATCCTTTGAAAGCTTTGAGACATAAACATCGCGTTCAATTGCGTTATCAAGTGAAGATAAAATCTTTACCGCCTCGTTAAGATATCCTACTCTGCCATCTGTCAGTTCAAGATTATAGGAGCCTTTGAGCTTGTTAAGCCGGTACTCAACATCGTTTCCGCTTGATTCAATAACATTTTTAAAGGCATCGTGTCCTTTATCGCCTTTATTTCTAAGAAATTCGTCGGGATCTTTTCCTTCGGGAATATTTATTACACGGATTAAAAGCCCCGCCTTTCTCAAAAATCCGATTGCACGGGCTGTTGCCTTCTGTCCTGCCTCATCGGAATCGTAGCAAATTATAACCTCATCGGCATAGCGTTTCATCAAAAGTGCCTGCTCCTGAGTTAAGGCTGTTCCGAGTGTTGCTACGGCGTTTGTAAAGCCTGCCTGATTCAAAGCTATTACGTC
>JAFLSL010000187.1 GCA_022510985.1 Ruminococcus sp.
GTAAATCTCTGCAAAATACGCGGCATAGTTGAGGGCAAAGCCTATTATCGCCGCATAAAAACGATAATCGGCACTGAGCGGAATTTTAAACACATAATACGGTCCGAAATAAACCACAAGCAATTGCAGCATAAGCGGAGTGCCTCGCATTATGGAGATGTAAAACTTCGCAACTAGCTCAACCACCTTAAATCGGGAACGTCTTGCAAAGCATATTAAAAGTCCGAGCGGCATTGAAAATATAAGCGTCAATGCAAAAAGTGCAAGCGACAGCCAAATTCCCGCGGAAAGCTGGGAAATTATGTGAAATAACCATCCCAAAACTCCGCCGTCATCGCTGTCAGACATACCGCAGGCTGTCATTGTCGCAGGAATTAAAAGTGCGACAAATACCGCTATAGCAATTATAGGTTTCTTTTTCATACAATCATTCCTTATAATTTAACAAAGGCTGCCTCAAATTGAGGCAGCCCCTCCGGTTTAAATTAATCGTTTTTAATTAGTCGTTACCTAAGCAAATAGTTTTTGCGAGGTTGTACTCTTTCTTATTTGCGATTTTCTCAACAGTTCCGTCCTCGTACATCTCGAGAAGAGTTTTCTCAACGATATCCTTGAGGGCTGTGTTGCCTTTCTTAAATCCGATAGCATACTGCTCTGTGGAAATTTCCTCATCAAGAAGTTCGTATTTATCCTTGTTATTATCTACGTTGTAATTAGCAACGCCGATATCCATACAAACCGCATCAACTGCACCTGCGTCAAGGTTCATAAGAGCAGAGTTGTAATCGCCAATCTGCTGTAAATCCTTAAAGGAAGCAGCAAGCTTTTTGTTAGCGTCTGTAACGTCGTCGCCTGTAAGAGCAGCTAAAGCAGAGGAGTCAGCTTGAACGGCAACTACCTTGCCTGCGAGGTCGTCGAGCGACTTAATGTCAGAACCCTTCTTAACTACAACAACCTGTGTGTTGTCGATATAAGGTACTGACCAAGTGTAATCATCCTCACGACCGTTCATTGTAAAACCGTTCCAGATACAAGAAATTGTACCTGAATCAAGCTCCATATCCTTGCTGTCCCAGTCGATAGGACGTTTCTCTAAAGTCCAGCCTAATCGGTTGCAAACTTCTTCAGCAAGCTCAAGGTCAAAGCCTGTGTATTCGCCTGTTTTCTTGTCCTTATAACCGTACGGCGGGAATTCCGCGTCAAAGCCTACGGTAAATGTTGTTGAGCCGTCTTCGCTTACTGTAGCGGCAGTCTTGTTGTCGTCAGAACCTGAAGCAGTATCATTAGTAGAGCCGCAGCCTGCTAAAGCTAAAGTAGCAAGCATAAGTACAGCGAGTAATAATGCGATTGTTCTTTTCATAATTTACACCTCATTTAATAATATGAATTATTTAAGCAAGGTTAATTTTACCACATCATCACGCTAAAGTCAATAATAAAACTTAATAAAAAGCTTTGTTTTTACTCTATTTGTGCGATATGCTGCATTATCATAGTAGCGTCTTTAACATTTAATTCTCCGTCGGAATTATAATCACAGTTTTGGGCAAAAAAGTTAAGCTCAAGCTCTGCTATTTCCTGCATTATTGCAGTAGCGTCGCGAACATCAAGCTCTCGATTGTTATCAACATCTCCGAGCAAGTTTGATGGAAAATCGCTTTCCTCTATCACCTTGTACTTAAGAGAATTTTCCTCGCAGTACCTTTCTGTTTCGCTGTTTTCACTGACATAAACCGTAACATTTTCAGAGCCTGCAAAAACATCCTTTCCGATTTTTTTAACCGAACGTGGAATATAAATCTCACGCAAATTCTCATTGTTTGCAAAAGCGTTATTGTTTATAGCGGTAACGCTCTTTGGAATAACAACGATTTCAAGTGCTGTTTTAGAAAACGCAGACGCACCGATAGTTTCCAAAGTTTCGGGCAAGGATAGGTGTTTTAGAGAGGTATCGTTATAAAAACAACTCTGATAAATCGTATTGAGATTTGTATTTCTAAGAAAAGCCGATTTAAGATTAGGAGCTTGAGCAAATGCAAAATCCCACAGCGACACCAGGCTTTTCGAAAAATAAACCCGACTTAAGTTAGGGCAATTTCTGAATGCCCATTTGTTTACCACAGTCATTTTGTCGTGCATATAAAGCGAATTTATAACGCTGTTTTTATAAAAAGCCTTTTCTGAAAAACGCTTGATTTCTCGTCCGTAAAGCTCTTCGGGAATAATCACTTCCCCGCCGGTGCCGTTATATCCCGCAACCGAGTATGCGTTATCGTAATCAGCGTCGAACTCAAAATCGGGATAAACGCTTGAAACAATTGAGGCATTTGATGGAAATACAGACAACAAGGCTATTAATACGATAATAAATGGTAAAAATAATTTTTTCATATCATCACCTGCTCAGATAAATTTTATCATATTAGATTTGTCTTTTCAACAACGCACTTGAATATAATGTCAAAATTTGATAGAATAATCTCGGTGTTAATTATGTTTCCGATTATAGAAATTTTTGGGATAAATGTCAGCACCTACGGAATATGCACGTCCGTAGGACTTGTACTTATGGGAACAGTTACATTTATTCTTTCAAGAAGATACAAAATACTTTTTGAGGATATACTCTTCGGCGAGCTGTTTTCGCTGCTCGGAGCATTTATCGGTGCACATATTTTATACGGAATAACTAATATTGATAAGCTTTCACAAGAGCTGGGTGCGTATTTTTCGCAAGGACAGGACATAAACAGGCTTTTCGATATTTTCAGAATCTATGCGGGCGGAATGGTATTTTACGGCGGACTTATACTCGGACTTTTATTCGGCGTAATTTACTGCAAAATTCGTAAAATAAATATCGAAAACTTCAGCGACTCATTTGCGGTTGCAATACCGCTTTTCCATTGTTTCGGAAGGCTCGGCTGCTTTTTCAGCGGTTGCTGTTACGGAATTCAAAGCGAATTCGGATTTACTTCTACAAGTGCGATAATCGACAGCTGTAACAATGTAAACAGATTTCCGGTTCAGCTTTTGGAAAGCGGAATTAATCTTATAATTTTCGTTGTTCTTGTATTATTATTCCACAAAAGAATTATAGACGGTAAATTGATTTTCCTCTACCTTATTATCTACTCCGTATCAAGATTTTTTA
>JAFLSL010000188.1 GCA_022510985.1 Ruminococcus sp.
AAAACTTATCCACTATAATCCATTATTATTATAGCAAATTTTATTTTAAAAAGCAATTAAAATTTTGTAATATTATAGTATATATAATACAAATAAATAAGTGTATCCGGTAAGGTAGAATAATTAAATATCAATAGTAGTTTAAAATCAGCATAAATACTATATATTGTGTATTTGATATTAAAAATAAATAATTAAAAAAATGAGTTGACGAAACAGGAATTTTATACTATAATGGTTTGGTGCAAGTGTTTGCAATGCTATGTCCGAAAGGAGGTAAATAAAATGAAGAGAACATATCAGCCCAAAAAGCTCCACAGAAAGAAAGAGCATGGATTTATGAAGAGAATGTCAACTCGCAACGGACGTAAGGTATTGGCAAGAAGAAGAGCTAAAGGAAGAAAAAAGTTGTCATATTAAAATAAGACCACTTTTTTTGGTGGTCTTTATTTTAATTTTCGGGAGATTTTCCGAACAACTTAATTTTGGTGGTTATTAAAATGAATAAGGTTTCAGCCTTAAAAGAAAACAGGGATTTTTCCCGCCTTTACCGAAAAGGAAAGAGCGAGGTTTGTCCCGTACTTGTTACTTATTTTCAGAAAAACAGAAGTGATACTATCCGCTTTGGAATAACCACCGGAAAAAAAATAGGAAACGCAGTAAAAAGAAACCGTGCGAGAAGAATTATAAGAGCAGCCTTCAGGGAGCTTTCGCCAATGATAAAGGACGGATATGATTTTGTTTTTGTGGCGAGGGGAAAAACCCCGTTTGTAAAAAGCTCGGATATAAAAAAGGCGATGCTAAAGCAGTTTAAGGAAAACAATTTGATATGAAAAGAATACTTATCGGCTCTATCAGATTTTATCAAAAAAACATATCCGTAAGAACGACTGCGAAATGTAAATATTATCCGACTTGCTCGCATTACGCGGTAGAAGCAATACAGACGCACGGTGCATTAAAAGGATTTTTTCTTTCAATTTGGCGAATTTTAAGATGTAATCCATTCTCAAAGGGCGGGTTTGATCCCGTTCCCGAGAAAAGGATTCGGGGTAAAAAAGAGAGGTAACCCTTAGTGCAAATATTTGGTTTTTTCGGTAGCATATTAGGCTACTTACTCTGGGGTTTGTTTTACGTATTTCAGAATTTCGGAGTTTCAATTATCTTCTTTACGATTATAGTTAAGTTTATATTATTTCCTTTTTCCGTCAAACAGCAGAAAAGTATGGGAAACACCGCAAGACTTCAGAAAAAGCAAAAGGAAATAAGAGAAAAATACGCTAACAACAAGCAGAAAGCTAACGAAGAGATGCAGAAGCTGTATGAAAAAGAAGGCGTCAGTCCCACAGGCGGTTGTCTTACAAGCATAGTTCCGCTTTTTATTATGCTCGGAATTTTCTACAGCGTAGCTTATCCTCTTACAAATACATTGCATATCGGCTCAGACATCGTTAACAATGCAATGAACTTTATCAACAGTATTCCGGGATTTTCGGTTTCAGGCTCCGCGGTTGCAGGTTCGACAGTTGCATATCAGGAAATTGCACTTGTCCGTTCTTTGGCAGAATCAAAGGAGCTTATCGCACAGCTATTCACCTCGGGTAGTGATGCGGCGAATGTAGAGGTTTTTGTAAACGGATTTAATTTTGCGGGATTTAATCTGCTTGAATCCCCGAGCAGTCAGGGAGTTTTCTCACTTTATATTTTAGTTCCCGTACTCTGCTTTGTTACTTCCGTTGCGACCTCGCTTATCACAATGAAGGTTAACGGAAACGCTCAGGCACAGCAGGGATGTATGAAGATTATGTTTATCGGACTTCCGCTGTTTACGGCGTGGATTGCATATTCTATCCCCGCGGCGGTTGGTTTTTACTGGATTTGTAACTCCGTGCTTTCGCTCATACAGACTTTGATTATGGGCAAATTCTACAGCCCCGACGCACTTATCGCAAAGGGCGAGGCTCAGCATGTAGCTTTACTTGAAAAACAAGAGGCTTTAGTTAAATACGAATACGCTCCCGTAGTTTATTCGGGTGATAAAAAGAACAGCAAAAAGAATAAAAAGAAATAAGTATATTAAGAGGTCTAAAATGATTAAAGAAGTTATTGGTACCGGTGAAACAGAGCAGGAAGCTTTGGAAAACGCCAAAGCCCAGCTCGAACTTGACGAAAACTCGGAGTATGACTTTGAGGTTATTCAGAGAGCTGAGAAAAAGGTTCTCGGACTTTTCGGCGGAAAGCAGGCACAGGTTAAGGTTTCAATAAAAGTGAATGACAGCCCTGCCGATACCGCAGAAGAATTCTTAAAAAATGTTATTGACGCAATGAAGTTAGAGGGGATTACCGTTGAGGTTGAAAAGACCGAAACAAGTGCTACCTTTAATATCGACGGCGACGACGTAGGTTATGTAATCGGAAGAAGAGGCGAGACTCTGGACGCTTTGCAGTACCTCACAAGCTTAGTTGCTAATCACGTTGACAACAGTTATTTTAAGATTACCGTTAACACAGGCAACTACAGAGAGAAGAGAGAAAAAACACTCGAAATTCTCGGAAGAAAGCTCGCTTTCAAGGCGGTTAAAACAGGCAAAAAGACTTCGCTTGAGCCGATGAACCCTTACGAGAGACGTATTATTCACACTTCCGTTCAGAAGGTGAGAGGTGCAACATCCTGGAGTGAGGGCGAAAACGCAGGACGCCACGTAGTTATCGGCCCTGATCCGAAGGAGAGAAACAACCGCAGAGGTTCGAGAAATTATAACCCGAGACCTGCTCAGAACCCTGACCGCAAACCGCTTGATGAAAGCAACGGTGCAGGCCTCTATGGCAGAATAGACTAATACTAAATGATTAGGGGCTGTATCAAAATTTGGTACAGCCTTTTTTTGATAAAGAGTTGATTTTATGAAAAACAGCACAATCACTGCAATCTCAACCGCACAGGGCGAGGGCGGAATAGGTGTTATCAGAATAAGCGGAGATGACGCAATCAGCATAGCCGACAAGGTTTTTAAGTCCGTTTCGGGAAAAACCCTTTCACAAATGAAGGGATATACCGCCGCACTCGGTTATGTTTATAAAAATAACGAAAAAATAGATGAGACACTTGCAACAGTTTTCAGAGCACCCTTAAGCTATACGGGCGAAGA
>JAFLSL010000189.1 GCA_022510985.1 Ruminococcus sp.
AAGCCCGAGGAGAGCAAGGCTTACTTCGTTGCTGACGGCGAAGAGAAGGAAATGGACGTATTCTTCTGCTAATAGCCACCTATAAAAATAGAGCCGAGAGGATTTCCTCTCGGCTTTTTTGTTTTGTATAGATTTTAAGTTTTATCAACTACCGATGACGCTCAATTTCATCTAAACTCCGTTTCAATAATTCTGCTGCTGTTTTCGGGCGAATATGTAAAGCGGTTCAGATGGGAATCGGTTACAAAATATTTCGGCGGCTTAGGGTTGTATTTATAGGCAAAGGTATCGATAATAATGAGCTTTATTTTCATTTTTTTCGGGATTATGCTCTTTATATATACGCTCGCCTGCATTCCCTCCTCGGCGTCGGGATGCGGTTCGGCAAGCCCCGCAAGATTAGGTGCAAGCTCAACGAACGAGCCGTAGTTTTCCACGCTTCTTATAATTCCCGTTACGGTTTCTCCGGGCGAAAACATCTCGGCATTCTGTTGCCACGTTCCCAAAAGTTCCTTATGGCTCAGGCTTATTCTTCCGTTCTCGATTGATTTTACTACGGCCTTAATATTCATTCCGACCGAAAATCTTTCTCTTGGATGCACAATTCGTGAAACGGAAATTGTATCTATCGGCATAAGTGCAGCTACTCCGCACCCTACGTCCGCAAACACGCCGAAGGTTTCGAGGTGGCTTACCTTAGCGTCAATTATATCGCCGGGAATTAAAGTATCTATATAATTATCGTAGCACATACGCTGTGCCTTTTCACGGGATAAAATTGCGAGCGGGTTGCCGTTTTCATCGGTAGTAATATCGGTAACAACAAAACACACGGGTCGGTTAACTCTCGAAATTACAGCGATGTCCCGAACAGTCCCCTCTCGTATTCCGATTGCCCCTTCCTCACGCGGAATTACGGCGTTAACACCGCCGAGGCTTAAATGCAGATTATGTCCTCTGTCACAAACCAAAACCTTTGCCTCGAGTATTTTCTGTTTCGCCAAAGCCTCTCTGAGCTTTTCCGGATTATTTATATAAAGTTGGTTTTCTTCTGTTGCCAAGAGATTTCCCTCGG
The DNA here is from genome assembly GCA_022510985.1 of Ruminococcus sp. Taxonomy (GTDB): domain Bacteria; phylum Bacillota; class Clostridia; order Oscillospirales; family Acutalibacteraceae; genus Ruminococcoides. The sequence goes on from JAFLSL010000189.1 coordinate 1,076, forward strand.
GCAAGAATGTTGACATTGATATTCCTCCAATAAACAGACTCCAATACTAAACCCTGATTAAAAGCAGACATAGATTATCAGTGTTTAGTATAAGAATACATATGAAAAAAAACATCAATTTATTACTCTTGCAATTTGGCTGTATTTATACTAAAATAAAATATATGCTTTATGAAAGGACAGATAAAATGAAATCCCAAAAAATTATTTCTATATTATTATCACTCACACTTATCGGCTCTGCGGCAATGCTTTCAGGCTGCGGTGAAGAAAAAACAGAGGATACAACCCCAGAAACTACACAAGCCGCACAGGACACAGGCTCTGAAAAAAGCCCCGCGGTCGAGGATTTAGAGAAACTCGGAATTAATGTTACAAGCTTTGGAATTAATCCGCAGATAAACTACATTGACGATGAAAAGTACGGTTTTCAGCTTGACAAGCCCTCAAAGGGAGATACAGTCGCAATTATGCACACAAGCGAGGGCGACATTTCCATAAGACTTTTTGATAAATACACTCCGAAAACCGTTGAAAACTTTATCAATCTCGCAAAAGCGGGAAAGTACGACGGAAGTATTTTCCACAGAGTTATAAGCGATTTTATGATTCAGGGCGGCGATTACGAGAACTCGAACGGAACAGGCGGACAAAGCTATAACGGCGGTAAATTCGAGGACGAATTCTGCGACAAGCTTGTAAACCTTCGCGGTTCAATCGCTATGGCAAACAGCGGCAAAGACACAAACGGAAGTCAGTTCTTTATCAATCAAAAGGATAAGACTTCCTTTAAAAACAGCGGTGGATTTGACACCTTTGTCACACAATGGGAACAGATAAAATCCTATTTCACACAGGCTAAGGACAACACTACCAACCTTGCCTCGCTCATTTACCAAATCGGAACATCTGCTTATGACGCGGACGTTGTACCGGAAGAAATCAGAAAGCTCTACGATGAAAACGGCGGTAATCCGTCACTCGACGGAGCCTACAATCCCGTTGACGCAGGTCACACAGTATTCGGTCAGGTTTACGACGGAATGGACGTTGTCGATAAAATTGCATCCACAAAAACCGACGACAGCGACAAGCCCGAAAAGGATATTACAATCAACAGCATAGAAATCAAGGAGTATTAAGCTTACCGTGACGAAAACTAACAAACCTATTATCGCTATAATGTATGACTTCGATAAAACGCTCTGCACCAAGGATATGCAGAATTACCGTTTTATCCCGAGCCTCGGCATACAGGTCAGCGAATTTTGGGACTATACAAACACAGTTCAGCAGAGCGAGCATATGGACTCGGTTCTTGCGTATATGTACGCGGCTGTAAAAATATCTCAGGAAAAGAATATTCCGCTTAAAAAAAGCCGTCTTGAGGAAAACGGCAAGGAAATAGAGTTCTTCCCCGGAGTTGTTGACTGGTTTTCAAGAATTAATAAATTCGGCGAGGAAAACGGCGTTGAGATTGAGCATTATGTAATCTCTTCGGGTATGAAGGAGATTATTGACGGAACGGTTATAAGCGGTGAGTTCAAAAATATTTTTGCGTGCGAGTACCTTTATAACAAGGACGGCAACGCTGTCTGGCCCAAAACCGCGGTTAACTACACTAACAAAACGCAGTTTGTTTACCGCATTAACAAAGGTGTTCTCGACGTTTCCAACGACAACGATTTAAACAGAAGTATGCCTGACGACAGCAAGCGTATTCCGTTCCAGAATATGATTTACATAGGCGACGGACTTTCTGATGTTCCGTGTATGAAAATGATGAAAAGCTACGGCGGAAAGGCGATTGCAGTATATCAACAGCTCGACGAAAAAGTCAAAGAGCTTTTGAGAAAAGACAGAGTTGACTACATCTACCCTGCCGATTACTCCGAAAACAGCGGACTTGACAAAACAGTTAAGGATATAATTCGTAATATGGCAATTTCGGATAAGCTTTACGAGGAATATTCAAGACAAATTAAAAAAATTGAGGAATAATAAGAAAGCGTGTTATACACGCTTTCTTCACTCATCGCTCGTTCTGCGAAGCAGAAACTGAGCGGAGAATA
>JAFLSL010000019.1 GCA_022510985.1 Ruminococcus sp.
GATATCCGTAAGGAAATGGGATTGCAAATAAATGATATGCTTAAAATCGATGTTAATAACGGTCAGATAATTATAACCAAAGCGGATGATAGTTGTGTTTTCTGCGGAAAAACCTCAAAGCTTAAAAGCTACCGCGGAAAAACAGTTTGCGAAAGCTGTATAAAAGAGCTAAATAACTCTTGACAAACTCAATTAAATAATTCATTATAATAGTACAAGGATTTGGACTGCTCACAAAGAGGCAGTAAAAAATGAGGTGGAATATATGTCACGAATTGATAAGGAGAATTATTATCTCGATATTGCCGAAACTGTTCTTGAACGCGGAACCTGTTTGCGTAGAAACTACGGAGCAATTATTGTTAACAACGACCAGATTGTGTCAAGCGGATATGTAGGTGCACCCAGAGGAAGAAAAAACTGCATTGACCTCGGTACTTGTATTCGTGAAAAGCTCAATGTTCAACGTGGCACACGCTACGAGCTTTGTCGCAGCGTTCACGCAGAGGCTAACGCTATTATCCACGCTCCGCGTGAGCAAATGATTGGTGCTACTATGTATCTTGTCGGAAAAGAATTCGGCACCGGTGAATATGTAAAAAATGCAAATTCCTGTGCTATGTGCAAGCGTATGATAATTAACGCAGGTATTAAACGCGTTGTTGTCAGAAACAGCAAAACGGATTTCACCGCAATTTACATAGAGGATTGGATTGTTGATGACGATTCGCTTTTAGGAAAAGAAGGCTATTAAAATAAAGGATAGGGGGCGGGCTACCGCCCCGTTTTGTTATGACAGAGTTTTACTTTACAAATATAAAAAATATTTCTTTATCGGAATTAAATTTAAGCAAAATTCCAAAATACCGCCGAGAAAAAATAGCAAGACTTCCGAGTGGGAGCGACAAGCTACGCTCGCTTGCGGCAGGACTTCTGATTGAAAAATTTATCGGAAATAAGGAAATTAAAAACGGAAAATACGGCAAACCTTACTGTGAGGGAGGAAGATGTTTCAATCTTTCCCACAGCGGCGATTATGTAATTCTAGCTGTCAGTGACTGTGAAGTCGGCTGTGATATCGAGTGTGTAAGATTTTTAGATTATGAACGGCTCGGGAAAAAAGTTTTCCACGAAAACGAGCGTGAAAAACTGGGGAATTTATCAGATAAACAGGACTGTTTTTTTGAGATTTGGACTCGCAAGGAAGCATTTGTAAAATTCTTAGGTGAAGGTTTTCATTTTAAAATGACCTCGCTCGATTTAAGTGATTTACCCGAGAAATTCGAGTATAATAACCGTACATGCTTTTTTAAAGAGTATATGCTGTGCGGCTTTAAAATTATGCTATGCTGCGAGAAAAATGATTTTCCAGAAGACATAATAGAAATAAAATTTAATTAACGAAAGGATGAATACAAATGGGTAACGAAGTTATTAAGGCGATGATTAACAGAAGAAGCGTGCGAAAGTATAAGCCCGATATGGTATCCAAAGAGGTTATCAACGAAATTATTGAGGCAGGACTTTATGCCGCGAGCGGTAGAAACTTTCAGGCGGTAATTACTGTTGCTGTAACCGACAAAAAGCTCCGCGATAAGCTTATGGAAATGAATAGGAAAATCGGTGGCTGGGACGAAGACTTTGACCCTTTCTACGGAGCACCCGTTGTTTTGATTGTTCTTGCCGATAAGTCCGTCCCGACCTATGTTTATGACGGAAGCCTTGTTATGGGAAACCTTATGCTTGCGGCTGACTCTTTAGGAATTGGCAGCTGCTGGATCCACAGAGCTAAAGAAGAGTTTGAAAGCGAAGAGGGAAAAGAAATTTTAAAATCTCTCGGAATTGAAGGTGACTTTGAAGGAATTGGTCACTGTGTTATCGGCTACGCTGATGAGAAAAAGAAAAACATTCCGAGAAAAGAAAACCGAGTTTTCTATGTTGAATAATATCATTTAGTTTTCAATTATTTTTTAGCATAAAAAGACCGAAGGATATTCCCTCGGTCTTTTTCTTAATCTGATAAATGATTTTTAAAGATTTATATTCTTACTTTAAGCCTTTTTCATAAGACTCGATCATCTTTTTAACCATCTGACCGCCGACAGAACCAGCCTGACGTGCAGTGATGTCGCCGTTATAACCCTGCTTGAGGTTAACTCCTACTTCGCTTGCAGCTTCCATCTTGAAACGCTCAAGAGCTTCCTTAGCCTCGGGTACTACGATATTACTCTTAGACATAGTAACTACTCCTTTTCTTTTTATTTAATAATTTATAAATTAAGCAACTTTAACGTTGCTATAGTATTGTGTGAATTTTTTCAATGAATATATATAGCAATTTTTTCAAGTTTTTGTTTAATAATTTTAATTCTTAATATAAAAATCACCCTTGTTATTTTGCAAGAGTGATTCTTTATTATGTATGCTATATTTCAATTACGCAATAGTTGTAGGCGTTTATTACGGTTGTTTTTCCGTGTTCGGTTTTTTGCGGAATGGACGAGCCGTAGTTTCTGTGAATATGTCCGTGCAAGAAGAATTTCGGTTTGTAGCGGTCGAGAAGCTTGTTAAAACATTCAAAACCGCGGTGGGGCAGAGTATCAAAGTCGTTTAGATGCCTTGCCGGGGCATGAGTTACAAGAATATCAAAGCCCCTGTGGCGAAGTATAGACGGAAAAAGTCTGCGTATCCTTCGTTTCATCTGCTTGTCGGTGTACATATATTTTCCTTCTCTGTAGCGATATGAACCGCCTAAGCCCAGAATTCGCACGCCTTTATAAACATAAAGCTCGTCATCAATACATATACAGCCCTCGGGAATTTTTTTGTGATTTTCGTCGTGATTTCCGTGGATGTATAAAAGCGGACATTCAGCCATAGTTACCAAAAACTCGAGATACTCCTCTTTTAAATCTCCGCAGGCGATAATAAGGTCAAAATCGCTGAGCTTTCCGGGAGAGTAAAAATCGTAGAAAAATTTTGATTCAACGTCGGCAACGGTGAGGATTTTCATATCTCGTCACCTGCTTTCGGTTCTGTGTTAGCGGAAGGTGCATTCTGAGATTTTTCTACACCCGCCATATCCACGGTAGCTTTGCCCATCGGACTCAGCTCCTCGTACTTCGGGATTGAGCCGATTACATTTTCTACAAGATAATCCATATTGATTATCTGTTCGAGGTTTAACGACTTTTGCTCCTCGCCGATTTTCTCTCCGCTTTGATTAAACAGAGGGGTTAAAAACGGAATACAAACATTGTGGATTATGCTTTCTTTGAGCAAGTCGGCAAAGCGTCTTGACGCTAAAGGAAGCGATTTTGAATATACTATATCCACAACTCCGGCGGACATTCCCCAGTAGTAGTTGAGGGCTTTGTTGCTGTTTTCGTACTCGTATTGCAGAGTTTTATTGAATACACGTCGCAGAATTTCCTCGTAATACACGCCCCATTTCCAAACGGGGTTAGCTAAAAGCTCCATATCATCGCCGTGAATACACGAAAGTCCGTAACTGTTTCGGTCGTCATACAGAAATCTTGTTGTATCCTGAGAGGATATGAGGTGTATATCCTGACCTTTAAGAGCCTGAGCTGCCTCCTGTGCACCTTTTATTGCGGACCATTCGAGGTAAACCTTAGCGTTCGGATTTACCATTTGAGCACCCAAGGCAAAAGCGTTGATTCCCGCAATCTGCCCGAATATCGGATAGTCGCAGACATATCCGAGCTTTCCGCTGTCTGTCATAGAGCCGGCAATTGCCCCGAGGATAAATTTAGCCTCATACATTCTTGTGTAGTAGGTGCGAATGTATCTGTGGGATTTATTTAGCGAGCAGTTCATAATAACTATGTCGGGATGCTCAACAGCCGCACGAAGGCTTGCCTGTAACAGTCTTGGCGTGGTTGTAAAAATAATCTTGCTTCCGTCATCAATAGCCTGTTCTATAACCGCCAAAGGGTCGATATCCATAGCGTTCGGATAAGCCTTAGTTTCAATTTTGTCGTCAAAAATACGCTGTATATGTCGGCGGCCTTTTTCGTGCTCATTATTCCAACCCGAGCTTTCGGGAGTGCCGTCGTAGATAAAAGCAACCTTTGTAATTGAGGGTGCGGGAGACGGCAGAACTCTCGAGAGTACGCCGGGCTTTTTTTCTTGTGACGGATGGAGTTTTAATTCGATAGGTTCCTCGTCCTCTTTTAAGATTACGTCCTCCCACATTCTGCTGAGGTTTTTCTTTATATCATCAGTTTCGGTGTTTTTGAGTTCGTAGTAACCGTAAATCTGAATGTAGCTTAGCATTGCGTCGCCGACGGTCGATTGCAGTTTTTCTCCGCCGTTTGAAATATACGCTTGCATAAAATAATGGTACACCGCAGAGAACTCCTTTTGTTCATCCTCGCTCCATTCTTCGTCAGCCTCTTTTCCGAGAGCTTTCTGTAGCTTTAAGTAGCTTCCGCGTTTGCTGAATTCAATAAAATTAATCTTGCTGTATTTATAGAAAGCTACAAATTCATAGTATAGCTCAACTTCTTCCTCGCCTGTTCTCTCGGGAAGAATTCTTATTACGTTACCTGCGATATTATAAGCGTCAAAAAACTTCATAACGCTGACGCGTTTGTTGCCTTCTTCGACATAAAAACGGTTCATATATTCGTAAGCTTTTATGGGATCGCGGATGCCCTCGGTGACATGAGCCTGACATAAATGTTTCCATTTTTGTGCGAATTCGCAGCCCTCTTCCATAATCGGCATAAAATTCGGAGCGAACGCGTTTACCCGACCGCGGAATTTAGTTCCCACTATCTGGTCAACAGGAATCTGAACAAGTCCCAAATCTATGCCCGTAGAGGTTTTTTCAGTTGAAAGAAAGTCGTCAAGCACAGGCAGACACGGAGATTTACCCTTAGAAATGCACGAACGGTATTCCTTTTGTGCAAGCTTTAAGGCTTCTCTGTAATATGCGTCAGGCATAGTATTCACTCCTTACTGATTAATATAATTAGTATAATACAAATTTTTATAGATGTCTACAGAAAATATACTTGGCTAAATATAAAATATATGCTACTATATAGATGGGAAACAGAAGATAAAGCGGGTGTTTTTATGAGCAAAAAACCGTACGGTCTCGGAATACTTGTCGGACGTTTTCAAACGTTGCACACGGGTCACGAGATGATGATAAACAAAGCTATTGAGCTTTGCGATGAGGTCGGAATTTTTATCGGCTCATCGCAGGAAGAGGGAACATATAAAAATCCTTTTTCATACGAAGTGCGAAAATCCTTATTATATAAAATATTCGGCTCGAAAATTAAGGTTTTTCCTCTGCCGGATATAGGCGTCGGAAACAATTCTAAATGGGGCGATTATGTTCTTGAGAATGTAATTAAGCACTTTAACAAAACACCCGATTTGCTCGTTTCAGGCAGAGAGGAACGACGCTCGAGTTGGTTTGAGGGAGAAAACGGTTCGGCTGTTTCTGAGCTTTATATTCCCAAAACAATTGATATCTCAGCCTCACAAATGCGAACTCATTTTATTAACGGGGATTTAATGTCGTGGGAAAAGTACACCAACCCGATATTGTGGGATGAGTTTGGAGTCTTGAAAGAATTGGTAATTAATTCTAAAGATAATCTCGAAAGTAAAAGCATTTAAATCAGAGTAAAATACCGTATCAAACAAAACTGTTTGATACGGTAATTTTTATAAGTTAGTATATCCCATAAGATTTTCGTCAACTTCTCTTGCGGCATCTCTGCCCTCGCGGATTGCCCATACTACGAGCGATTGACCTCGGTGCATATCTCCTGCTACAAAGATATTCTCAACATTTGTTTTATGAGAATTCTCAGCAGTTTCTACGTTTGTGCGAGCGTTTGTATCAACCTTAAATGCGTTTGTAACGTAGCTTTCGCTGCCCAAAAAGCCTGCGGCAATTAAAACAAGCTCAGCATCAACGCTGTATTCGGAACCTTTAATTTCCGTCATCATCATTCTGCCTGTTTTTTTGTCCTTTTCGGCTTTAAGCTTTACGAGAACAACGCTTTTTAAATTGCCGTTTTTGTCCTTGACAAATTCCTTAACGGTTGTCTGATAAACTCTCGGGTCTTTGCCGTAAACCTCGATTGCCTCTTCCTGACCGTAATCAGTTTTAGATACCATCGGGTATTCGGGCCACGGATTATCTTCCGTTCTTTCGTCTGGAAGTTTCGGCATCATCTCAAGCTGAATAACCGACTTAGCTCCGTGTCTTACGCAGGTTCCCACGCAGTCGTTACCCGTGTCACCGCCGCCGATTACAATTACATTTTTATCCTTAGCGGAAATGTATGTACCGTCCTTTAAGCCGTTGTCAAGCAGTGACTTTGTTGTCGATTTAAGGAAATCTACGGCGAAGTAAATTCCCTCGGCATCTCTGCCTTTTACATTGATATCTCTCGGGTTTGACGCTCCGCAAGCAAGGATAACGCGGTCAAAATTCTTTGTGATTTCCTCGGCGGTAATATCCTTTCCGACATCTACTCCAGTCCTAAACTCAACGCCCTCAGCCTTCATAATTTCAACCTTTCGGTCGATTACGCTTTTCTCAAGCTTCATATTCGGAATTCCGTACATCAGAAGTCCGCCTACACGGTCGCTTCTTTCAAATACGGTTACGCTGTGACCTCTACGATTAAGCATATCAGCGGCAGAAAGTCCTGAAGGTCCTGAGCCGATTACCGCAATTTTTTTGCCCGTTCTTACTTTTGGCGGGTCTGCCTTAGCGTAGCCGGCGAGATAAGCGTTTTCAATAATGCTGTACTCGTTTGCCCGGACGGTTACCGAGTCGCCGCAAGCCGAGCAGGTGCAGGCTTTTTCGCATAATGCGGGGCATACTCTCGATGTGAATTCAGGAAAGCTGTTTGTTAGCTTTAATCTTTGATACGCCTGCTCCCAAGCATCCTTGTAAAGCAAATCGTTCCACTCGGGGATAAGGTTATTAAGCGGACAGCCCGAGTACATTGAACCAATCATCATTCCCGACTGACAGAACGGCACACCGCATTCCATACAACGTGAGGCCTGTTTTTTCTGTTCCTCGTGAGATAGAGGAGTGTGAAATTCGTTATAGTTTTTAATGCGTTCTTTTACGGAGAAAGCCTTTGCATCTTCGCGTTTGAACTCTAAAAATCCTGTTGGTTTTCCCATTTTCGCTCCTCCTTACCCGTTGTTGATTATCTGATAAAAGGCTTCGATTTTTGCTTGCTCTCTATCTAAACCTTTTTCTTCATTTTCTGCTATTGCGGACATCATTCTCTTGTAGTCGTGGGGAATGATACGCTTGAATTTCGGAAGATACTCGTCAAAATTATCCAAAATTCTCTTAGCTTTTTTGGAGCCTGTCGCATTGTAATGCTCCTCAATTAAGCTTCTGAGCTCAGCGATTTCGTGCTTTTCCTTGACCTCGGAGAAGTATACAAGCTCTTTGTTGAGCCTTGTGTATAAATCTCTGTCCTCGTCTAAAACGTATGCGACACCGCCCGACATACCTGCGGCAAAATTCTTTCCGGTAGAACCGAGGATTACAACCTTACCGCCTGTCATATATTCACAGCCGTGGTCGCCAACGCCCTCAACAACCGCTACGGCACCTGAGTTACGAACACAGAAACGTTCGCCTGCAACGCCGTTTATAAATGCTTTACCGCTGGTTGCTCCGTAGAGAGCGACATTACCGATTATGATATTTTCCTCTGCCTTGAATTTTGAATTCTTCGGAGGATAAACAACAAGCTTACCGCCCGAAAGACCTTTTCCGAAGTAGTCGTTGCTGTCGCCTGCAAGCTCTAAGGTTAAGCCGCTCGGAATAAATGCACCGAAACTCTGACCTCCTGAGCCTTTGCAGACGATTTTGTAGGTGTCTTCCTCAAGAGAGGTTCCGAAGTTCTTTGTGATTTCTGAGCCTGTTCTCGTTCCGAGTGAACGGTCCGTATTTTTAACGTCAATAGTAACGGTTTTTGACTTCTTGCTCTTAAAGCTCTCGGAAAGCTCCTTGATAAGCTTTTCGTCAGGTGTTTTCTCAAGTTCAAAGTCGTAATTGTTTTTATTTTCGTACTCGATTTTCTCGTTTTCTGCCGCATAAAGAATTCTGCTTAAATCAATACTCTTTTCACGCTCCGAAAGATTATCTTTAACCTTTAAGAGGTCATTTCTTCCGACAAGCTCATCGAGTGTGCGAACGCCCAGCTTTGCCATATATTCTCTAAGCTCGCTTGCAACAAACAGCATAAAGTTCATTACATATTCGGGCTTACCCATAAAGCGTTTTCTAAGCTCGGGGTTTTGAGTAGCAACACCGAACGGACAGGTATCGAGGTTACAAACTCTCATCATCGCACAACCGAGTGTTACGAGCGGAGCCGTAGCAAAGCCGAATTCCTCTGCTCCGAGGATAGCCGCTATCGCAACATCTCTACCCGTCATAAGCTTACCGTCGGTTTCGATTACAACCTTATTTCTCAGGTCGTTTGAGATTAGTGTCTGATGTGCTTCTGCAAGTCCTAATTCCCACGGTAGTCCTGCGTTATATATTGAGTTTCTCGGTGCCGCACCGGTACCGCCGTCATATCCCGAGATTAAAATTACTCCCGCACCTGCTTTGGCAACACCTGCGGCAACTGTTCCTACGCCTGCCTCTGAAACGAGCTTAACCGAAATTCTCGCCTTGTCGTTGGCATTTTTAAGGTCGTAGATAAGCTGTGCTAAATCCTCGATTGAATAGATATCGTGGTGAGGGGGAGGGGAGATAAGCGATACGCCCGGTGTGGAGTGACGTGTTTTTGCAATCCACGGATAAACCTTCTGTCCCGGAAGATGTCCGCCCTCGCCCGGCTTTGCACCCTGTGCCATTTTAATCTGAATTTCGTCAGCGGAGTTTAAGTATTCCGAGGTAACTCCGAAACGACCCGATGCAACCTGCTTGATTGCCGAGCAACGGTTGTTTTTCTTGCCTTTTGTCGCAAGTCGTTCTTCGCTTTCGCCGCCTTCACCGGAGTTTGATTTTCCGTGAAGTTTGTTCATAGCAATCGCAAGTGCCTCGTGAGCCTCCTGAGAGATTGAACCATAGGACATAGCTCCTGTCTTAAATCGCTTAACAATGCTTTCTACGCTTTCAACCTCATCGAGCGGTATAGCATTTTCAGCATAATTAAAGTCGAGAAGTCCTCTGATATTAACGGTGTAAAGCTCTTCTTCAATATGCTTTGCATATTGCTTATACAAATCGTAGTTATTGGTTCTTGTTGCTGCCTGAAGAAGATGGATAGTCTTTGGATTATAAAGATGCTCTTCCTTGCCGCTTCTGAATTTATGGCTTCCGCGAGATGAAAGCTCGGTTGTGTTTGTAAGCTCCAGCGGATCAAAAGCAGCGGTATGCAACTTTTCGACATTATCCTCGATATCCTTGATTTTAATACCGCCTATGCGGGTGACTGTATTTGTAAAGTATTCGTTTACAAGCTCTTCGCTTAGTCCGATAGCCTCAAAAATCTGTGAGCCTTGATAAGACTGAATCGTTGAAATACCCATTTTTGAGGCGATTTTAACGATACCGTGTAAAACTGCATCGTTGTAGTCGCTCACAGCGGCATAGTAGTCCTTGTCAAGCAAATTATCGTGAATAAGCTCGTGGATAGTTTCCTGTGCAAGATAGGGGTTAATTGCACTTGCACCGTAGCCTAAGAGAGTTGCGAAATGGTGAACTTCTCTCGGTTCTCCGCTTTCTAAAATCATCGCGAGTGATGTACGCTTTTTAGTAACAACAAGATGCTGATGAAGTGCGGAAACAGCGAGCAGCGAGGGGATAGCAAGGTGGTTTTCGTCAACGCCTCTATCGGAGAGAATAAGGATATTAGCACCGTCGCCGATTGCCTTGTCAGCCTCAATAAATAATCTCTTTATAGCTTTTGAAAGTCTTGTGTTTTTGTAATATAGCATCGGAATTACCGCAACCTTAAAGCCGGGGATTTGCATATTCTTCAGCTTTAAAATATCGGTTGAGGTGAGAATTGGATTATGTACTTTAATAACCTTGCAGTTTTCGGGTTTCTCCTCGAGAATGTTTCCGTCCTCGCCGATGTAGATAGTTGTGGAGGTAACAATTTCTTCTCTAATTGCGTCAATCGGCGGATTGGTAACCTGAGCGAACATCTGCTTAAAATAGTTAAACAGCGGCTGCGGTTCCTTTGAAAGCACTGCTAAAGGACTGTCTGTACCCATAGCCGAAATCGACTCGCTGCCGTTTTGAGCCATCGGAAGAATAGAAGTCATAACGTCCTCGTAGCTGTAGCCGAACGCTTTTTGAAGTCTTTTTCTGTCTTCACGGTGATGTTCCTCAACCTTAGCGTTAGGAATTTTCAGGTTCTTTAACTGTACCAGATTTGTATCAAGCCATTCGCCGTAAGGCTGCTTTGACGCATAGTATTCTTTAATTTCGTCATCATCAATAAGTCTGCCCTGAACTGTGTCTACAAGCAGCATTTTACCCGGTCGAAGTCTTTCCTTAGCAACGATTTTTTCGTCGGGAATTACGAGAGCAC
>JAFLSL010000190.1 GCA_022510985.1 Ruminococcus sp.
CGGCGGTTTCGGACATCAGGGCTACGGCTACTCGGTTTCCACGCTTAAAGCTGAGATAATGAAAATACTCGGGCTAAACAACAGCTACAAAGCTGTGCTTATCGGAGCAGGTCATATCGGAACGGCTATTGCGTCGCATATGAAATTCAATAAACTCGGATTTGAGCTTGTCGGAATTTTTGATAATAACGAGGAAATTTTCGGGGGTAAAATTAACGAGCTTGAAATTCGGGATATAAAAACTTTAGAAGAGTTTTGCTGCGATAACAAAGTTGACGTAGCTTTCTTATGTATTCCGAGAAATGCGGCTCCTGATGCCGTTAACAGGCTTTATACACTCGGAATCAAAAATTTTTGGAATTTTACTCACTATGATATTCAAGGAGATTATCCTGATGTTGTAGTTGAAAATGTCCATCTCAGCGATATGATGATGACATTGTGCTACAGTATGAATGAGGGACGTTTATGAGCAAGCCTATAAGCAAATATTTAAGCAGAAAAATTAAATTTGTCTCTGTTTTTGCTATGTTTGCCATTGTTTTTGTTAATTCTTACAACTACGGCAATGGTACTCTTATGCCCTATTCTACTACAAAAACAGGTGTTAATCCTGCGGAAATGTTTGAATTCTTTTTCAGCAACTGTTTGTTTGCGTTTGCGGTCCCTATATTTTTTATTTTTTCGGGATTTTTATTCTTTATAAAATATGAAAACAGTGTTCAGGGATATTTTAGAAAAATTCAGAGAAGAATTTTTCCGCTCCTTGTCCCCTATGTTATTTGGGCAATTCTTTCAGGTATTGCTATAATTTTACTTTCCTATTACGAGAATTTTAAAGATTTAAAATTTATAAAGGACAACCTGGTTGGACTTGACAGATTTTATGTTTATCTCATTAATCCTCCCGCGTATCAGCTTTGGTTTTTAAGGCAGGTTATGCTGCTCGTTGTCTTGGCACCTATAATTTATCTTCTCGTAAAATACACAAAAGCGTTTATTCTTATGCCTTTTTGTGCACTGTGGTTCTTTAACATAGATTATATAATAAATTCTCAGGCTCTATTCTACTTTAGCGTTGGGGCATCATTTGCGATTTTCGGAAAATGGCGTAATTTTACTAAACGTGACAACAGAATTCAGGCAGGATTTTTCTCAACATTATGGGTGATATTCAGCTTTTGGAATCTATTTTTAGCATCATTTACAAAAGAAACAATAGCAATTAATTTCGTGCATAAGCTTACAGAGGTTGCAGGAATTGCCGGAATGTGGCTTTTGTTTGACCATATTGTAAAGCTGATGGTAAACAAAAAGTTTTTCCTGCTTGCCTCGGCTCATCTGTTCTTTGTTTATGCACTTCACGAGCCGTTGCTCAGCATAAGCTACCAGCTGGCATTTTTACCTGACAGCAGTGACTCAAGTCATTTTGTGCTTTATATATGTCTGCCGATTTCAATTATTCCGATTTGTCTTATAATCAGTATGGTAGTGAGAAAGCTTTTGAGACCTGTTCATAAGCTTATGACGGGCGGTAGGAATAACTAAGAATTAAGGATTAAAAATAAAGAATTAAACACTTACAGAAAACGTAGATATATAATAAAAGTCTACAGCAGAACCCTATTCTTTCTATCCAAAGCTTAATAGTGACACGAACGTTAGTGGGAAATGAATTCTAGATAGGGACTGCAGGGTAAGATGAGGAAAATTAGAAATGATGAGGAAATTTAAAAAAATAAAAGATATTTTTAAAGCTTGTCGTGTTTATTGTACGCTTATATTTGAGATGGTTAAGAACTCGAGAAAGCTCAACGACAATTTAGAAAATAATTATAAAATATGCAGAGATATTTGCAAACGAATTATTAAGAAAGCAAAAATAAAGTGTTCTGTTTACGGGGAAAATAATATTCCCGAGGAAAATTGCTTAATTATTTCTAATCATATAAGTTTTTTTGATATTATTTTATTTGTATCACAAATAGAAAATCCGATAGGCTTTGCGTATGCCAGCAATTTGTTAAAAATACCGTTTTTGAAAAAATTTATTAATTCTATAGGCGGAGTATCAATACATAAAGATATAAAAAAAATAAAACAATCAATAAGCAATATTACAAATTATTTAAAAGAATCGAGACTGGTTATATTTCCCGAAGGCGGATGCAGTTACGCGATAGATAAGGTAAAAAAATTCCAGCGAGGATGCTTTATCAGTTTGAAAACATTAAACATACCAATCGTTCCAGTATTCCTAAAAGTTGAAGAGCTTGGAAAAATCGGACGATGGGTAATGCCGATTGATAAAATAGATATCATAGTCGGAAAGCCTTTTAAATCTGATTCCAAAATGACGTCTAAGGAATTAGCAGAATACGCGTACGATACTGTTGTTAATCTGAAAAATTGTTATAATTAAACTTTTTTATGCAAAAAATCCACCGGCATTGCCGGTGGATTAATTTTATTGTATTCGGATTTTTATTAGTTAAGCTCTGCTACAACTTTCTTAACAGCCTCTAAAGCCTCATCAGGAAGCTTGTCGTAGCCTTCCTTGTTTACTGCGAAACCTTCGATAGCGTTTACACGGTTTTCCATAGCAGACTTAAGAGCAGCCTTGTAGTCAGCATCGTCGATATTAACATCGAAGCCGTCCCAATCCATAATCTCGATATCGGACAGAGGACCCCACTTCTTAAACTCAGCCTTGCCCTCAACGATAGCCTCAAGAATTCCGAGTGTATCAGCCGGCTTAACTTTCTTGCCCATAAAGTCGCCTGTGTTGATGATATAGCAATCAACGTTCTTCTCTTCAACAAGTTTCTTAAACTTGGAGTAGTCGTTCTTTAAGGGGTATGTTCTGAACGGATTAGCATAAGGAACGATACGAAGAGCATTCATATCTGTACCTGCTGCTACACGCTCAGCTGTAGATGTTTTTGTTGCAAGAGTTGCACCCATTACGGACGCGAGGGACGCACCCTTAAGCTTAACAACGGGAGGAATTGTAGGATCCTTCATAATCCAGAAGATAGCGTTTACGGGAGCGTCGATCTTGTCAACACGGTTGGGTGACCAAAGCTTTGACTTGATAGCGCGGCCGTTGCCGTTTCTGATATCCTCTGTAACAAT
>JAFLSL010000191.1 GCA_022510985.1 Ruminococcus sp.
CATCACTTGAGTTTTTAAACATAAAAAAAGATGCAGCCGTAGATAGTATTAATACTATAGCAACACATAAAAGTATTTTATGACTTCTCATATTTCTTTACCCTCTCTTATTCTTTTTTATCAAAGTATCGTTCTATATTTTTGCCCGTTCCATATTGACAAATAAACACTTGCGTTTCGTGCCATTTGCTTTTACAGAGTTTTGGATTGTAAAAATATAATATTCTATGTTTTACAACATAACCGCCCTGGTCGAAAATGAATTTAACTGCTTTTTTAGCGTCCTCGGAAGGTGTTCCTGCGGTATCGGATGCCTCATACTTTAAGTCTTTCTTTATTGTATCTGCTTTATATCCCTGCGTCAAAATAGCATCTCTTAAGCATTGAGCAACTAGCAAACAGCCCGTATATCCGTTAACACCATTTTCGTTATATACCAAATGCTCTATCTTACTTCTTTCGCCTTTGGTTAACTTTACTTTACCGCCGTTATATTTTGGATCCGTTTCGACTACATTTATTCCTGTACCTTGAGCCTGACCTGCTGTTTTTGGATAAAAAGCACCCATAGCTAAATATCCTATTATAGCTGTGCTTTTTGTAGTGTACTTATCGTGTTTACCAACTACAGAGGTATTACAATTGTTCGAGTCGGTGTTTCCCTCTATAGTAATAAGGCTAGGGCCGTGTACATCATATACCAAACCAACGTGTACCCAAGAGAAAAATAATATATCTCCAGCTTTGGGATTATAACTATCACGTGTACGATATATTCCCTTTGATTTTGCACTTTTTATCCAAGAGGAACAGCTTGCAGCCCAACCTACCTTAGACGGCTCTACACCGACTTGTTCAAGGAGATAAGCTTGAAATATAGCACACCACTGGGTTATACCGCCATTTCCCCAAGCTTTTGTCTGTCCTTTGCAGTAATCTTCGCCCTTTTTGCCGATTTCATTATACGCAAGCGTACAAATTTCAGTTGCGTTTCCGTTACCGACCTCATAATTATTTTTATAATTAAATATAGCTTCGTAAACAGATTTACTTAACTTATATGTACCTTTGTCATTAAACTTTCGTACCTTTGTACCATCATCTTTTTGTGTGTATATGTATTGTGACAGATAAAATTTTTCTGTCTTTATTTTTTTCTCTTTTATTTTTTTTGCAGACGCTCCGCTTTTAGCTTTCTCTCTATCCTTTACTTGTTCAATAACGCAACAAGTATTAAGCCCCCCTTTTTCACCTTCTAAATTTTTAATCATTGTCTTAAAGTTTTGTCTGTTATATTTTTCTATCTTTTCTTCTTCGGATAGGTCCTTTAATTTTTCTTTGTTGTCTTTGCAATACTGCTTATAATCCTTTTTTGAGAAACTATATATATTATTAGTTTCTGGATTGACAAATGTGTCTATACACATTTTTAAAGTGTTATTACAGTAATGATAGTGTTGTTGGTCGTCAATGTAATTATCAGCCTTTTTGTCGTGGTCTTTAAATGTTGCATACTTGAAAGCTTTTCCACTTTTGCCTAGGTAATAGCAAGCTACAAAATCATTGTATGCCTGGTCGTAAGCTGACGAAAAACTATCTTTGTCGTATGCCTGATAGGCTTGCTCTGCTACATTTTGATAATAAAAATCATCAACTAATACCTTCCATACCGCACATAAACCAGAAGAAGATCCTTTTGACTTGATTTGTTCAAGTTTGTTATGATACTCAGATTTTTCGCTGTCATTTGAAGTCACTGCAAATGAGTCGAAAATATACATTATCTGCTCGGCTTCTGACGATAACAAATCGGTTGTAGGTAATTCTTGCGTTCCTAAAAGCACTAAAAGTATAGAATTCAAAACAAATACCGCTGCCATAATAATACAGATTAAGGGAACAAATGTAGAAAGACAACCACCGCCACCAACAATTACAGCTTTAGACGTTCCTCGTGCCGCAACCTGTGTTCCTGCTGTCTGAGCTTGCATACTTGCTTTAGCTCCTTGTCCGGCACTCTGTTCAGCTGCTTTTTCGGCAGATTTACCACCTGATTTTGTTCCTTGTTTCAATCCCTTATCATTCTGACTTTTTTCTTTCGATAAATCTTGTTCTTTTCCTTGCAATTTATTATTTGAATTGTTTTTTTTATTACTTTTTGAGTTATCCTTTAAGTTGTCTTTTGAGTTATTTTTCTGATTATCTTCCTTCGAGTCTTTATTATTACTTTTACTATCGTTCTCTTTATTACCTTTCGACTTATCATCTGAATTGGAATTTTTATGTTTTAACGGATTACTTGAATCATTGTCTTTATTTGATGAATTATCCGATCGCGGTATATTATCATAACCTGTGTTTTCATCTTCATAATCTGAATTATTATCTTCAAATGCTCCACGTGCGGAATTTAAACCATTTAAGCTGTTTAAATCATATTTCATAATTTTACTTCCTTATTTAAACATAATAGACATACCCATATGGATTATTAATCTTTCTTATAACATTTTCCTTATCATCAGGTGAAAGAGGCTCTATAAGTCCTCCCGGTGCTAAAGAATCGAACGCAATTTTATTGTTTTCTTTCATTTCCTCATAAGAGTCTGCAAAGGTCTTCAAGTAATATTGCTTTGTTTGCACCTTCATATTTTCCATTTCTTTAATATTAGCGTCTAATATTCTTTTATATACTTTCTTTCTAGCCTTCTCCTTCTTGTGATTAAAAAACCTTATATTGGAAGAGGTATCTATAATCATATTTATAGAGAAAAAGCTAAAGCCTTTATTATATACTCTAAAAAACATATCTAAATATGAGGCTTGTTTACAAGTGTCAATTTCAGATAGGTTTGGATAGTCCTGTGGATTGACACTTATAATATTCATATATTTGCCGTCTTTTTTTGCAAAACCTTCTCCGTCCTTATCAGGTTGTCTTAATGGAAGAAGGTTGAAAATTTCATCCGATTTTTTTGATAACGGAAGAGAGCTTTCATCATATACTCCTTTTCCGTTTTCCTTCTTTTTGGAAAATAATATATATATAACTAGGGCAATAATAGAAATTGTTCCTAAAATAATCGTTATAACTGTTACGTCCATTTTTT
>JAFLSL010000192.1 GCA_022510985.1 Ruminococcus sp.
TATTTTTTCAACCTTTTCAACATTCTCAAGCTCCGTCTCATTAAAAAACGGACTTGCCAAATATATTTTTATTTTCCTCGTCATACCGTTTCGTCCCTTTCTGAGCGACATATCCCTCATACTCTACTTTCTCTATCTGACTTTGGATAGGCAGGATAAGTTATGCTATAGACTATCATTTATAGCTACGTTTCTGTAAGAATTAAATTATTAATTCTTAATTAAAAAGTCGGGAAGATAGCGTCGATTATTCATCAATCTAACTTCCCGACTTAAAATTCTTAATTCTTAAGTGCCTCAATGGCTGCTTTAATCATTGCAATCTGCTCTCTCTCTTTTGCCGCCTGGCCTTTAACCTTTTCGACAACAGCCGCGGGAGCTTTGCTTACAAATCCCTGATTATTAAGCTTGCCCTCGCTCTGAGCAAGACGTTTTTCAACTGCCGCAAGCTCTTTGTTAAGTCTTTCAAGCTCCGCGGTTTTATCAACAAGCTGATCCATCGGGATATAAATTTTCGCGTCAGCGGTAACAACGTTAACCGCACCCTCGATATCAAAGCTTTCGCCAACCTCAACCTCGCTTGCAGACGCAAGTCGGCAGATAAACGCTTCTCCTTGCTCGAAAACATCAGAAAGCTTTGTCGCGATATAAACCTTTGCCTTCTTTGAGGGAGGCACATTCATTTCGTTTCTGCGGTTACGGATAGCACGAATAGCCTCCATAATCTTCTCCATACTGCTGACAGCCTCGGGGAAGTCTATTTTTTCGTCATACTGCGGATAATCCGAAAGCATAATTGTCTCGCCGTCTACAGGCAAGGTCTGCCAGATTTCCTCAGTAATATACGGCATAAACGGATGTAAAAGCTTTAAGATTTTATCCAAAGTCCAAAGCAGAACCTGACGTGCGTTTTGGGCAGGCTCGCCCTCGCTTTGAAGTCTTGATTTTGCAAGCTCGATATACCAATCGCAGAAACAGTCCCAAATAAAGTCGTAGAGCTTTTGAACGGCAACGCCCAGCTCGAATTTTTCGAGGTTAGAGTTAACCTCTTTTGCAACCGTATTAAGAGCGGAAACTATCCACTTATCCTCTGTTGTAAGTGTTTTCGGAAGCTCGTTTTTAACGTCGTGGTCGTCAATATTCATATGCACAAATCGGCTTGCGTTCCAAAGCTTGTTCGCAAAGTTAGCACAAGCCTCAACACGCTTGTCGGAATAACGCATATCGTTACCCGGAGAGTTTCCTGTTGCGAGGAAAAATCTCAGTGCGTCGGCACCGTATTTGTCGATAACCTCGAGCGGGTCAATTCCGTTTCCGAGGGATTTACTCATTTTAACGCCGTTTTCGTCGCGGACAATTCCGTGCATAAACACGGTATCAAACGGCTGAGCTTTCATCTGCTCGCAGGACGAGAAAATCATTCTCGCAACCCAGAAGAAGATGATATCATAGCCCGTAACGAGCGTATTTGTCGGGAAGAAATAGTCAAGCTCAGGTGTTTTCTCAGGCCAGCCTAAGGTCGAGAACGGCCAGAGTGCGGAGCTGAACCAGGTATCGAGAGTGTCCTCGTCCTGAGTAAGCTTTTTACTGCCGCATTTTGTACAACAGCAAGGCTCTTCCTTTGCAACAATAACCTCGCCGCAGTCGTCGCAGTACCACGCGGGAATTCTATGACCCCACCAAAGCTGACGGCTGATACACCAATCCTTGATGTTCTCCATCCAATGGTAATAGACCTTTTCAAAGCGGTCGGGGATAATTCTTGTTTTTCCGTCCTTAACACACTTAATCGCAGGCTTTGCGAGCGGTTCCATTTTTACGAACCACTGCTTTGAAACCATCGGCTCAATAGTTGTATGACAGCGGTAGCACGTTCCGACATCGTGGGTTAAGTCCTCAACATTTTTGAGTGCACCGCATTTTTCTAAGTCCTCTAAAATAACCTTTCTCGCCTCAGCTGTAGTCATACCCGCGTACTTTCCGCAGTTAAGAACCTCAGGCTCGTTTTCGGCAAGGTGTCCCTTTCGGGCAAGCTCGTTATACTTTTCAACGTCCTGTGCCCCTGTAAGTCTGCCGTCGTAGGTAAAGCATCTGACGATAGGAAGGTTGTTTCTGAGTCCAACCTCAAAGTCGTTCGGGTCGTGGGCGGGGGTAATTTTAACTACACCCGTACCCTTTTCCATATCCGCGTGGTCATCGCAGACAATCGGAATTTCCTTATTTAAAAGCGGTAAAATAACGTGACAGCCATGCAGATGCTTGTAACGCTCGTCCTTTGCGTTAATCGCAACGGCGGTATCGCCGAGCATAGTTTCGGGTCGTGTTGTCGCAAGCTCTAAGTACTCGCCTGTTTCCTTAACCTGATAAAGAAGATGCCAGAAATGGCCGTTTTGCTCCTCGTAATCAACCTCAGCATCAGAGATAGATGTGCAGCAATGCGGACACCAGTTTACCATTCGGTTTCCGCGGTAGATTTTTCCGTCCTCATAAAGACGAACGAAAACCTCGCGGACTGCCTTTGAGCAGCCCTCGTCCATTGTAAAGCGTTCACGCTCCCAATCGCAGGATGAGCCGAGCTTTTTCAGCTGTTCTGTGATACGTCCGCCGTACTCTTTCTTCCAATCCCACGCTCTCTCGAGGAACTTTTCACGTCCGAGTTCTTCCTTTGTCACGCCTTCTTTTCGCATAGCCTCAACGATTTTCGCCTCGGTTGCGATTGACGCGTGGTCGGTTCCCGGAAGCCAAAGAGCGGAATAGCCCTGCATTCTTCTCCAACGAATTAAAATATCCTGCAAGGTTTCGTCAAGGGCATGTCCCATATGCAGCTGACCTGTAATATTCGGCGGGGGCATAACGATAGTGTAGGGCTTTTTGTCCTTGTCAACCTCTGCGTGGAAGTAATTTCCCTTCATCCAGAAGTCGTAAATTCTGTCCTCAAATTCTCTCGGACTGTATGACTTAGCCATTTCTTTTTTCATTTTATCTTTCCTTTCTATATCAGGTAATTATTTACAAAGCAAAAAAGCGTGCTTGTACGCTTTATTCACTCATCGCTCGTTCTGCGAAGCAGAAACTGAGCGGAGAATATAAATTATTT
>JAFLSL010000193.1 GCA_022510985.1 Ruminococcus sp.
CTACGTTTGGAGCAGGCTTTGCAGTTGTCGGCTGGGTGGGCTTTGGTGTAGTAGGTTTTGGTGTAGTCGGAGCTTTTGTAGTAGGTGCAGTAGGTGTAGTAACTGTTGTTGGAGCAGTAGTTACGCTGGTTTCAGGATCTGTTACAGTTGTTGTAGGAATAACTGATGTATCACCGGGAGTGGTATCTTCTGTTGTTGTAGCAATCGGAAGAGTTGTTTCGGAAACATCTGATGTTGTTGCCTGCTGAGATTCTATAACTATATCAGATGTAACATCGCCTGCAGAGGATGTAGCGTTACCCTGCTCGAAGTAATCTTTACCGAAGGAGCCTAAATCCATAAGGTCGAGATAAACATCAGCAGAACCTGTTGCACCCTGTCTTACAGTAAATACGAGAGTGATTACATCGCCGCCTGCTCTGAAGTCGTATGTACCCGACTGAGTTTCGGGATCAGCACTTGTAAAGCTGAACATCATTGTTCCTGTACCCGCATTGAGATTGTAGATAGTCTGGGTATTGAGAGTTGTAAACATTGAGCTTTGAGTATTATATTTAGCCTCTAAAGCAAGCTTATCGGAATCATATGTCACAACGCCTTTACCGTAAGCGATAATCTCCGGAACGGTCATTTTATATGTAACCTTAACATGGCTCTTATCAACTGCGATTTTCTGAACAGCCGGGCTGATATTAGAGGATGCATTTATTGTGAGATTCGGATTCGGATCTGTTGCAACGTCCTCATCTGTAGGCTCAACAACAGGAGCCGAAGAAATATTCTGACCAACCTCAAGACCTGCGGAATTCTCAATTTTTCCGTCGTTAACGAAGGTTGTGTTCTTTGAGTTAAGGTCGCCGATATTTAAGTAAACTAAAGCTGTACCTACGGTTGTAGAACTCTTGCGTGTAAACACGAGCTTTACAAGAACTCCGCCGTTTGTAAAATCATAGGCACCATCTGTTCCGGAGAAGTTAAACTTAGCCATGGAAAGACCTGCACCGAGGTTATAGGTTGTATCCTTAGCAATCGGGAACATAGATGACTGTGTGTTATATGATGTAGAAAGAACGAGCTTTGTGCTATCGTAGGTTACAAAGTACTGTGCGTCATCAAGCTTTTCGGGGGTTTTAAGAGTATAGGAAACCGTAACTGTATTTCCGATTACCTTAACCTTAGAACCGATAAGGTTGATATTTGACTTCGCAGAAACATAGAGGTTCTGATCTTCGTCGGCCTCTGTAGGTTCAGTCGGAATAGTAGAAGCCGGCTGTGTGGTTACAGGAGGGTCGGTTATAACAGGAGCCGTTGTTGCAGGAGGAGCAGTAGTAGGAGGATCTGTTATAA
This sequence comes from Ruminococcus sp., assembly GCA_022510985.1. Classification (GTDB taxonomy): domain Bacteria; phylum Bacillota; class Clostridia; order Oscillospirales; family Acutalibacteraceae; genus Ruminococcoides. Next base: position 1,348 of record JAFLSL010000193.1, read on the forward strand.
TGGGAGAGGTAGTGGGGGGATCTGTTATAATCGGGGATGTTGTCTGCTCCTGATATACAGAATATGAAAGATAAAGCTCGCCGTTGCCGTAATCTGTAAGCGTGAATGTTACTTCTCCTGCGGGAACGTAAAGTTTATCTGTACCCTCTTCTCCGAAATATGTCTTATAAAGTGATGCTGATGTTGCCTCAAAGCCGGGGAAGCCGTGAGTCATATACCAATCGCCTCTGCCGTCCTTAACAGCTACATAGCTTTCTTCATATAATGTCATAGTTAAAAAGCCGTCATAGAACTGGTACTCGTTGCCTTCAACATCGACGCCGTTGATTTTACCTACGAGGTAATAATCACCACCGCCGCCTACGTCTCCTTCCCAGTGGCCTGTAAGCTTAGCTCCGTAGCCGTCGCCCCAGCTGTCGATAATAAATATACCGCCTTCAACATACAGGTCCTCCGTCTGGTTCCAAACGATTTGATCATCATATTCGGTATTCCACGACGGAAGTTGTTTTTCAGGATTCATTCTTGCAAAAACGACCCAATCTTCAATACCATCATAGGTAATGTCGCTTGAGTTTGTTCCACCGCTGGCTTGTACCCAGTGTCCTTCGCTGCCCTCGGACCAAGTCCACGCGTACCACTCGGCATATCCGCCCTCATCACAGAATGAAGCGTCTAGTACAACTGTACTTGCACCTGCGGGAACACTGTCGGTATCCGCAGCAGAAACCATAACGCCAGATACGGTCATAACCGAAACAAGCATTAAAACTGCAAGGAATATACTCGTAATTTTTTTGAAAGATGTTTTCATAAAAACAATCCCCCTTGTAGGATATTTGTACATAATATATTTTATCATAAAGCACAACAAAATTTCTATTGACAAAATAGTCAAAAACAAGGTGTGGTTTATGTATGAAATAACAAAAAGACAACGCCGAAAAATAGAGCGTTGTCTTTTTAGTTTAATTAATTTATGTTTCAAGCTTAGTATCGTAGCATTTACTGAAAAATCTGTCCTGTTCGTCCCGCACGTTCGGTAACATTAGCAATATACCACTGAATACAGGTTACATCCTTAATATTGACATTTCCGTCAGAATTTACATCGCTTTTTAGAAGTGCTACACCGGAAATAAGAGTAATTGCCGCTATGTGTTTTTGCAGCGTTGTAGCATCTCTGATATTTACAACATGGTCGCCGTTTGCGTCGCCGTAATAATCATAAATCGGCTGTGTCGGGGCAGTTGTAGTAGTCGGAGCGGTGGTTGTTTCAGCTGTAGTCGGAATTGTTGGTTTATCGACTACGTTGTCAAAGCTGTCTTTGTCAACTGCAACGACCATAGAATAAGCACTCAGGTTTACTGTACCGTTTGTAACTGTTCCCAGGTTTTTTACTCCTGCGGAATTTGCATTTGCTATAATAACCCAATTACTTCCCTCGGAGGAATCAATTGTATAGTTAGTTGAAGTAGCTGAATTATTTGCAATCACGGCAAGCTTTTTCCATTCGCCCGAGGTGTTATTAGTCCACACACCTGCGTAGATATTCGCCGAGGTTGAAGCACCGAGACTTCCCGACCAGTTTCCTGATATAACTGAGTTTGAAAAACTTGTAACGGTAAAGTTGCTGCCGTCGAGCGTTAAATTCCCCGTTTGAGCTATTTTAGCCTCCCAGCTGGGGTTTGCTCCGTTACCGCATTTTGCAGGGTCTAAAGCAACAAATATGATATTCTGAGCC
>JAFLSL010000194.1 GCA_022510985.1 Ruminococcus sp.
TCAGCTGCCGAGACTTTTGTAAAAGAGCAAAAAAAGAAATATAGTAATGCAAAGGATAATTTGAAATTTGTTGCGTTGGGTTAATAATTTGAAAAAAATCTTAAAAGGAATTTAAATATGAAAAAGAAAATCTTAATTCATTTAATGTTTATTATATTGGTTTGTTTATGTGTATTTATGTCGGGTTGTAGTTATATAGAATCTGTTAACAATAATACAAAAGCAGAAACTAATGTAAAAACTGAGGATGAAAATGCAGATAACGAAACACTTTCTACGGAGACGGTAAGGCAGACAGCTGATGTAAACGGAAATATAATTAAATATAAAGATTTACCATACTACGATTATACTGATGTTATGTGCCTTAATAATTCAGAAGGAAGGAGAGCAAGAAAGTATTATAAAGAGAATTCAAGACAAATAGGAGATTTTATTGTTACTGATTATGATGGCGGAATTTGCATAAATAAATATGTTGGCAAGTACATAGAAGAGGGTGTAAAAGGAGATGCAATAATAGAAATTCCCGAAAAGATTGACGGAAAAATGGTTATAAAAATAGGCTGTTATCCTTGCGAAAGGGGATGGTCTGCAGAGGATGGGAATGAAAAGGCTATTGGTGCTTTTTCTGAAATATCTTCTGATGTAACTAATCGAAAGCTAAATATAATATTGCCAAAGACTTTAAGAGAAATTCCGATTCAGGTAATACGACCATTTTACGTATTTCCTGAACCGGGGAGCGATTGGTGTAGAACATACGGCATTATAAATAATTTTAAAGTTGATAAAAGCAATCCATATTATACTTCTGATAAAGGCTCTTTGTATGATAAAAATAAAAAGTGGTTGCTATATAAAACATACGAAACAGAAAGTTTTGATATAGAGTTTTTTAAAGTACCTGATTCCGTAGAATATGTTGCAGATTTTATTGTTGATAATTTAGGCGGAATAGAATTCGGAAAAAATATAAAACAAATTGACGCATGGTTTATGGCAGAAGATCCTTCGGGATATACTGTAATGGGATATTTAAATACACCTGCAGAGGAATGGGCGGATAGTTGTGGTTGTAGTTTTATAGGTACGGACTAAAATTAATAATGTGACATCAATAGAATTCGAAAATCATTCTTTAAAGAATAGTTAATGTATCCATAAAAAAATATAACAATATTTGAAGTAGGAGGACAATATTATGTTAGGAAATTTTAGTTATTCAAACCCCACAAAACTGTATTTTGGTGACGACTCGCTGAAATTCTTGAACGAGGAGCTTCCAAAATACGGTGCGAACGTTATGCTGATTTACGGCGGCGGTTCAATTAAAAAGAACGGAATTTACGCTCAGGTTTTGGAAATTCTTTCTGCAAACGGAAAGACAGTTTTTGAGGATCCGGGCGTTATGCCGAATCCTACTGTGGAAAAACTGTATGAAGGTTGTAAAATTGCAAAAGAAAACTCTGTTGATTTGATTTTAGCTGTTGGCGGAGGTTCTGTTTGCGACTACGCAAAGGCGGTGTCCGTTTCAGCATATTGTGAGGAAGATCCGTGGGATAAATACTATCTCAGAATGGAAGAGGTGGATAACAAAATCATCCCCGTAGGCTGTGTGTTAACAATGGTTGGAACGGGTTCTGAAATGAACGGCGGTGCGGTTATTACCAACCACGAACAGAAGTTAAAAATCGGTCACGTTTTCGGCGATAATGTTTTCCCGAAGTTTTCAATTTTAAATCCTGTGTATACTTTTACCTTGCCAAAATATCAGATGGTAGCAGGAATTTATGATATTATGAACCATATCACCGAGCAGTATTTTTCGGGTGAGGATGACAACACCTCAGATTATCTTATGGAAGGTCTTTTAAAATCGCTTATCCATTCTTCGAAAATTGCGGTTAAAAATCCAAACGATTACGAGGCACGCAGTAATATTATGTGGATTGCAACATGGGCACTCAATACGCTTGTGGCAAAGGGTAAAACTACCGATTGGATGGTGCATATGATTGGACAGTCTGTAGGTGCATATACCGACGCAACGCACGGTATGACGCTTTCTGCTGTTTCAATGGCATATTATCGCTATATTTGTCCGTACGGACTTCCTAAATTCAAGAGATATGCCATCAATGTATGGAATGTTAATCCTGAGGATAAAACTGATGAAGAAATTGCCGCCGAGGGACTTGAGCGTATGGAAAGCTGGATGAAGGAAATCGGCCTTGTGATGAACATAAGCGAGCTTGGTGTAACGGAGGATATGATAGAAGGTATCGCAAAAGGTTCCTTTGTTATGGACGGCGGTTATAAAGTGCTTGAGCACGATGAAATTGTAAATATATTAAGAAACAGTTTATAAAAAAATAAGGCCCGCAGAGAAATCTGCGGACTTTTATTGTATTAAAATTATTTGCAACCTTCGCAGTCGCGGCAACGGCTGCCGCTGTATTTTTTCTTAATTGCTGAGAATGTTTCGTCGGAGAGCACGTGCTCAATTCTGCACGCGTCTGCCATAGCAATTTCTCGGTCAACGCCTAAATCCTCAAGCCAATGTGAAATGAATTCGTGGCGTTCGTAAATTTTTTCGGCTATTTTGTTTCCTTCTTCGGTAAGCGTAATGAAACCATCTGCGTCCATATTGATATATCCGTTTTCCCGAAGTTTCTTCATTGCCACGCTTACGCTCGGTTTGCTGAGGTGCATATGCTTTACAATATCAATCGAGCGAACGTGTTCTCTGGACTTGCCTAGAACTAGTATAGTTTCAAGATAGTCTTCGGAAGATTCGTGTATTTTCATTGCCGGCACCTCTGATTTCTAATTTATAGAATTATAATACCATAACTATTATAAAAATACAAATCAATCTTGATAAATTTAGCAAAATAATATAAAATAGTCCTATAAAGAAAGGGTGATTAATTTGAGCAATCCTATTGTTACAATTCAAACAAACAGCGGTAAAACGATTAAAGCGGAGCTTTATCCCGAAATTGCTCCGAATACCGTTAATAATTTTATAAGACTTATTAATAAAGGTTACTACGATGGACTGACCTTTCATCGTGTAATTTACGGC
>JAFLSL010000195.1 GCA_022510985.1 Ruminococcus sp.
GTAAGACTATGGGCTTTATAAACCAAAAGGCATTCGAGGGTACAGTTCTTGCTCATAACGACGGCGGTGTTCCGAATATCGTATTAAACGTTGAGGAAATGGACGAGGAAAACCTCGGCTATCTTATCTACTTCCTCGAGAAGGCTTGTGCAATCTCGGGTTATATCCTCGGCGTAAATCCGTTTAATCAGCCGGGCGTTGAAAGCTATAAGAAGAATATGTTTGCCCTTCTCGGTAAACCGGGCTATGAGGACGCTAAGGCTGAACTCGAAGCCAGATTAAAGTAATTTCTAAAGTTAAAACATAGGGAGGAGTAAAAGTATGGTTACTTTACTTATCGGAAAAAAAGGTTCAGGAAAAACTAAAAAGCTGATTCAGCTCGCTAACGAGGCTGTTGCAGCTTCTCAGGGAAACGTTGTTGTTATCGAAAAGGGAGCTAAACTCACCTACGATATTACTTCTAAGGCTCGCCTTATTGACACAGACCAGTATGCAGTATCAGGCTACGATATGCTTTTCGGATTTTTAAGCGGTATTTGTGCAGGAAACTACGACGTAACCGATATTCTTATTGATTCAACTTTTAAAATTTGCCCCGACGGCGTAGCAGGTCTTGAATCCTTCACAAAGAAGCTTCAGGATTTAAGCGAAAATGCGAATGCTAATATCGTTCTTCTTATCTCTGCGTCAGAGGATGAAATTCCGAGCGAGCTTAACGCTGTTTGCGAAAAGCTTTAATTGTTATCAAATTTAATTAAAAAAACTGTCTCAAAGTCATTATGCTTTCGGGACAGTTTTATTTTTACTTATTAAAAGCGTTGAAAATTTTTTCATTATGTTATATAATGATTAAAACATCATATCATTTATGAAAGTAGAGATTGATTATGAAAAAATGTTTAAAAGTTTCTTTCGCAATTATTATGGTCGTTCTTGTTATCGCATTATCCTGTGTATCTGCGTTTGCGGCTTCGGATTTGACTATCAACAAAAACGCAAAGGCGTCCAAGGGTGATACAGTAACCTATACTCTAAAACTCGGCGAGTGCAGCGACAAGCTCGAGGGAATTCAGATGTATGTATTTTACGATAAGGATTATCTCGAAATTGACGCGGAATCATTAAGTCTTCCGGAGCTTAGAGGAGCTGTTTCCAATGCTAATTTCGGAGACGGAATTGCTTTTAACTGGACAAGTGTTACAGACCTTGTAAGCTTTGCTGATACAAAAACTCTTATGACCGTTGATTTTAAGGTTAAAAAGACGGGTAAAACCGACATTACATATTTTATTACCGAAATGTACGGCGACGATATGACCTATTTTAAGGACTATACGCTGACTAACGATATCAGCGTAAACAACGATATCGTCGTAAATAGCGAAACCCCGATTTTAAGCGAGGACAGTGCTCTTAATAATAAATATCAAGGCTCATTCACAAATTATGCTGACGGTAAGGGAGAGAGAAACGGCTCTGGTGAAAACCACGTTGCCGTAACAGGTGTGACTACGCTTCCTCAGGTAACTGCATCAGCTCAAGTGCTCGACGTAACCAAGGATACTCAAACCCCAATTACAACGATTATCACTATTCTCGGGGTAATCCTCGTAGTTGTTGCGATTGTTATAGTAATTATTCTTCGTAATCACTATTCAAAGAAAACTGATGAAACCGAAGAAAAGACTGAATAATATTTATAAATATTACGGCTTTGTTTCCAATCTAAATGGGAACAGAGCCGTTTTCTTATTTGTCCGAAAGCAAGCGTTTGTGCATATTGTTTAAATATTTGCATTAATGTTTGTACAAAACGACATTAAAATTTGGAAAACTTTTTATTGCGAAATTGTAACCAATATTGTATAATATCATTAATAGGACTATGTCTTAATATGTCTTAAAATTATTTTGGAGGAGATTTTTATGATTAAAAGAATTATTTCTATTGCACTTGTAGCAGTTATGATTTTTGCTATGGCTGTTGTAGCAGCTTCTGCAGCAGAAGTTAACGACGCTAATGTTGGTGCTGATAGCAATGTTTCTGCAGGTGCAGATACTTCAAGTGCTACTTCAGGTGCAGGCAACAGAATTTATTTTGACCCGACAGGTTGGAAGAACTACACTACAATTTTCTGCCACATCTGGGAAAGAGGCGGCGATTCATTCTTCCCATGGCAGTCTAAGTCACATGAGCGTTGTCAAAAGGAAGGCTCATTATACTATTATGACCTTTCTGAGCTTGATAAATCAACAACAATTTCAGGCGGTCTTCAGAACGGCAAAGATTACTGCGTAATCTTCAGTGCTAACACAGGCGTTCAGTGCTACGACACAACCTTCGGCAAGGCTTGTATCGGCGACACAGCTAAAATGACAGGTAAGAAGATTGAGAACCCCGTTGACTCCACCAAGGAAGCTTTTGAGTCCGTATGGACAAAGAACAGTGGTTCTTACGGTCCTCACCTTGCTATTACTTCAATCGGTAATATCGTAGGTTCTAAGCTCTGCCCGAATGAGAAGGGTGCAGAGGTTATCGGTGACTGGCTCCCGACTTATTACAAAAGCGTAAATGTAAACGCTACTGACGCTCTTGCAAAAGCTTTCCCGAAATTCGGTATCAAGTCTTCTGATGATATTCAGGTTATCTATGCTTATATCCTTTCCAAGAAGACAGGCGAGGACGAGGATGCAATGCTGAAGGTTCTTGAGAATTCGTTCAAGAAGGCTTATCCTTCAAAGAAGGCTGCTAAGATTGATAAAAACAAGGCTAAGGAAGTCTCTGAAAAAATCAAGAAGAACGGTGGCAGCACAAGTGCTGTTACTTCAGGCTCCGGCACAACTACAGGCGGCTCAACAGGTTCAACTAACAGCTCAGGCTCAGGTTCTGACGGTCAGGAAGATACAATCTTCTTTGTACTCGCAGGCGTAATGCTCGCAGCTGCAGGCGTAATGTTCGTTTCACGCAGAAGAAGAACTGAGTAATTTAAAACAAAAAATAATTAAGACATAAACTATAAGGTCTGTGCCTTGGACTGCACCAAATTGTGTAGACAGCACAAAAAGGGACTACCAAAGGTAGAATA
>JAFLSL010000196.1 GCA_022510985.1 Ruminococcus sp.
TTTGGAAAAATAAAATTGAAACATTTTGAGAAAGCAAAAAAACCTTTATCACTTCTTTTGACATATCTTTTCTTTTTCGGATTAATCGGTTTTTTTCTTGCAATTCTTATTCCTCAGCTTTCCGAAAATATATCAAAGCTCGTAACAAACGTAGATTCATATGTGAATACTTTTAAAGAAATATCATCAAATATAGTATCTTGGATTAACGAAACATTCCATCTTAATCTGAGCTTTCTCGATAATTTCAACGGTTTTGTTGCAGACATTATTCGTTCGATTTCTGATATTGATAATATCGGAAAGGTGTATACTGCCGCAATGAACACAGCGAGCTTTATTTATAATTGGGCTTTGGCACTTATTATTTCCGTATATATGCTCGGCTCAAAGGAATTCCTCTGCATACAGTTAAAAAGGCTCGGTGCAGCTTTCCTTCCGACAAAATGGCTGCCGACTATTTATCAAATTATTAACGTTTCTGACGACAAATGCGGTAAGTTCCTGGTAGGTAAGATTCTGGATTCAACCATTATCGGGCTTATGGTGTTTGCATATATGGCAATCCGAGGACTTCCGTATGCTCCTCTTATCAGTGTTATTGTCGGAGTATGTAATGTTATACCTTTCTTCGGACCGTTTATCGGCGGTATCCCTAGTGCAATGCTGCTACTTTTAGTTAATCCTGCATACTGCATAGAATTTGTAATTATGATAATTCTATTCCAGCAAATTGACGGTAACATTATCGGACCGAAGATTGTCGGTGCACAGGTAGGCTTAGTAGGTTTTTGGTCGCTTTTCTCTGTTATGGTTGCAGGCGGACTGTTCGGAATATCGGGAATGATTTTAGGAACTCCTATATTTGCTGCGATTTATACGCTTATAGGAAGAAAAACGAAGTCAAGAATTGAAATGAAGGGTGAAAACGCAACTCGGGTAATTGAAATGAATGTTGTAAAATCTTCCGGTTTAACCAATATGAAAGCTAAAGTTATAAAAAAACCGAAGTCTAATATTTCAGAAAATAACGATGACGGCGAAAACGTTAAAGAGAAAGATTGACAAAAATAGTTTTATATGTTAACATATTAGCACACTAAAGTGTGAGGTAATTTTATGAAAAAAAATTTAAAAATAACGCCCGAGGGTACAAAGGACTACCTTTTTAAAGAGTGTACCGCGGTTGATTATGTGTGCCAAAAAATTCAAAAAGTATTTGAGAACCACCAATTCCATCGAGTAATAACCCCTGCACTAGAGTATTATGATTTGTTCTCAACGGATTCAAGCGGTATATCGCCTGAGTCAATGTTTAAAACAACCGACAACACCGGTAGAATTGTCGCAGTACGTCCCGACTCAACTCTGCCGATTGCACGACTTGTTTCGACGCGTATGCAAAATGAGGTGCTTCCTGTTCGCCTTTTTTATAATCAGGCTGTTTATCGTAACAACCCGAGCCTTACAGGTAGAAGTAACGAAATAATGCAGATGGGTATTGAGCTTATCGGCTCAAAAGGGAAGAGAGCGGATTTAGAGGTTATAACAACCGCAATTCAAAGTATGCAGGCTGTATCTGATGATTTCAGAATAGAAGTAGGACATTCACTGATTTTTAATTCACTTCTCAATTCACTTAAAGCCGATGAGGATATAAAAGAACAAATCAGAGTTTATATCGAAAACAAGAACTATTCAGCCCTTAACGATATTCTTGATAAGCTTGAAGATAGCGATACTTCACTTGCGATAAGAACAGTACCATCACTCTTTGGCGGAGAAGAGGTCTTTGAAAAAGCCGAAAAGATTATCAAAAATGAAAAAGCCTTAGAGGCTATAGATTACCTTAAAAGCCTATATAAAGACCTGGCAACGCTTGATATGGGTGACAAAATTATCGTTGACCTCGGACTTGTTCAGCACAACGATTACTATAGCGGATTTGTATTCACAGGCTACGTTTTAGGCTATGGTGACGCTATTCTTTCAGGCGGACGATACGATAAAATTTTCGATGAGTTTAACTGCTCAATGGGAGCGTCAGGTTTTGCTATAAACATTAATCATCTTGCCGAAGAAGCTCGCTGTTATTCAGAAAGCAATATTCCGGAGGTGCTTGTCTTTGCAAGAAATGACAGCGATATTATGAAAGCTATCGAATATACTGCAAAGCTTGTTAAAGAGGGCACAAGAGCTCAGTTTTCCGATTTGTCCGATGAAAACGAGGCTCGCAAATTTGCTGAAAATCTCGGCATTAAAAAGTTTGAGATAGTAGGTGATTGATATGAAACCGCTTAGAATTGCCCTTACTAAAGGCAGACTTGAAAAATCCACAGTCGAGCTTTTCGAAAAGCTCGGATATAACTGTGACGAAGTACACAACAAAGGAAGACGTCTTATTCTTACTGTCGGCGACGGAAAATTTGAGGTCGTCCTTGCAAAGGCAGCCGATGTTATCACATACGTTGAGCACGGTGTGTGTGATTTAGGCGTTGTCGGTAAGGATACTATACTTGAAAACGGAACATCCTTTTATGAACTTCTGGATTTGGGCTTTGGTAAATGCAAATTTGCCTTAGCTTGTAAAAAGGATTACGATTTTTACCATGGTTACGGTGCTAAAACCATCGCCACTAAGTACCCAAATGTAACTCGTACATTCTTCGAGGGTAAAAATATGGACGTACGCGTAATTAAAATTGAAGGCTCCGTAGAGCTTGCTCCGCTTGTTGGACTTGCCGACGGAATTGTAGATATTGTAGAGACAGGCTCAACGCTTAAAGCTAATGATTTAGAGGTTAAGGAATATGTAACCGATATTTCAGCGAGATTAATCGCAAATACCGCCAGCTTAAAGCTTAGAAAAAACGAGATTGAAGAGCTTGTTAATAAAATGGAGGAAGAAGTAAAATGATTACTACCGTAGTTGCAAACGGTAAAGATGAATACACTTTTATTGAAACGCTTAAGGAACGCTCAAACAGCGGTGCTAAGGATGTTTCTGGAGTTGTACTCGATATTCTTAACAATGTTAAAGAAAACGGCGATAAAGCTGTTTATGACTATACTGTTATGTT
>JAFLSL010000197.1 GCA_022510985.1 Ruminococcus sp.
GAGAAGATTGACGCGTTCGGTGCGGACTCTCTGACAGTTAACGGATATCTCGGCTCCGACGGAATTAACCCGCTTTTGAAAATTTGCGATGAAAAGGATAAGGGTATCTTTGTACTCGTAAAGACCTCTAATCCAAGCTCTGGCGAGCTGCAGGATAAGAAAATCGATGGCAAAACCGTTTACGAGAATATGGGCGAGATGTGCGAAAGATGGGGAGAAGAAGTAAAGGGTAAATACGGATACAGCGGTGTCGGTGCGGTTGTCGGTGCGACATATCCCGAAATGCTTAAGGAGTTAAGAGTAAAGCTTCCGCATACATTCTTCTTAGTTCCCGGCTACGGAGCACAGGGCGGCGGTGCAGACGACGTTAAGTTTGCCTTCGATAAAAACGGTATCGGTGCGGTAATCAATTCGAGCCGCGGTATTATGTGTGCGTGGACTAAAAAAGACGGTGCGACTGAAAAGGATTTTGCCGATGCCGCCAGGGAAGAGGCAATCCGTATGCGTGACGATATAAGAAATGTTGTAGGGGAAATGAAACTGTAGTTTCTTCGTTAAAATATTGACAATATCCCTTTATTAAGGTATAATTTCTTTGTATTGTATGTAAATTTTCTAAATATAAATTTTAAAGAAGGAGTAATTTAAAATGGCAAGAGTTTATAACTTTTCCGCAGGTCCGGCAGTAATTCCGGAGTCTGTTCTCAAAGAAGCCGCTGAGGAGATGCTCGATTATAAGGGCAGCGGTATGTCCGTTATGGAGATGAGCCACCGCTCAAAGTGGTTCGACGATATTATCAAAGAGGCTGAAAAAGACCTCAGAGAGCTTATGAATATCCCCGATAATTACAAGGTTCTCTTTGTTCAGGGCGGTGCAAGCTTACAGTTCGCTGCTATCCCGATGAACCTTATGAAAAATAAGGTTGCTGATTATATCGTAACAGGTCAGTGGGCTAAGAAAGCTTTCGCTGAGGCTAAGCTTTACGGTCAGGCTAACAAAATTGCTACATCTGAGGATAAGACATTCTCTTATATCCCTGATTGCTCCGATCTTCCTATCAGTGAGGATGCTGACTATGTTTATATCTGCGAGAACAATACTATCTACGGTACAAAGTTCCACGAGCTGCCGAACACAAAGGGCAAGCCGCTCGTTGCAGACGTTAGCTCTTGCTTCCTTTCGGAGCCTGTTGACGTTGAAAAGTACGGCGTAATCTACGCAGGCGTACAGAAGAACGCAGGTCCCGCAGGCTTACAGGTTGTAATCATCCGCGAGGATCTTATCTCTGACGATGTTCTTCCGGGAACACCGACAATGATGAAATATAAAACTCAGGCTGACGCTGATTCTCTTTACAATACACCTCCCTGCTACGATATTTATATCTGCGGCAAAATCTTTAAGTGGGTTAAAGATATGGGCGGTCTTGAGGAAATGAAGAAGTACAACGAGAAAAAGGCTGCTGTACTTTACGATTTCCTCGATGAGAGCAAGATGTTCAACGGTACTGTTGCAAAGAAAGACCGTTCGCTTATGAACGTTCCGTTTGTAACAGGCGACGCTGAGCTTGATGCTAAGTTCGTTAAGGCTGCTACTGCTGAAGGTCTTGTAAACCTTAAGGGCCATCGTTCAGTTGGCGGTATGCGTGCTTCTATCTACAACGCTATGCCGATTGAGGGTGTTGAAAAGCTCGTTGAGTTTATGAAGAAATTTGAAGAAGAAAATTCATAAAGAGGTACATAACTATGTATAATGTTCTTACACTTAATAAAATCTCGCCTAACGGCACATGCCGTCTCGGTGATAACTATAATGTAGGCGATGCTGTTGAAAATCCATCCGCAGTACTCGTAAGAAGTGCATCTATGCACGATATGGAAATGCCCGAAAGCCTTCTTGCTATCGCTCGTTGCGGAGCAGGTACTAACAACATTCCCAAGGATGTTTGTGCTGATAAGGGTATCGTAGTTTTCAACACACCCGGTGCCAACGCTAACGCTGTTAAAGAGCTTGTTATTGCCGGCTTGCTTTTAAGTTCACGTAAGGTTGTTGAGGGTATTGAGTGGGCAAAAACACTTAAAGGAAACGGCGAAAATGTCGGCAAAATGGCTGAAAAAGGTAAAGGTCAGTTCGTAGGTCCCGAGATTTTAGGAAAAACTCTCGGCGTTGTAGGTCTCGGTGCAATCGGTATTCTCGTTGCTAATGCTGCTGTGGCTCTCGGAATGAAGGTTATCGGCTATGATCCTTTCCTCTCCATTGACAACGCTTTAAAGCTCGATCCGTCAATCAAGGTTTATCCGAATATTGACGATGTTATTACAGCGAGCGATTATATTTCCGTTCACGTTCCGCTTACTCCCGATACTAAGGATTTAATTGACGCTGACGCAATCGCAAAGATGAAGGACGGCGTTCGTATTCTTAACTATAGCCGTGACGGTCTTGTTAACGCAAAGGCTGTTCTCGACGGCATTAAGAGCGGCAAGGTTGCTAAGTATGTTACAGACTTCTCAACCGACGAGGTTTTAGCTGAGGAAGACGTAATCTGTATGCCTCACCTCGGAGCATCAACTCCCGAGAGTGAAGATAACTGTGCGGTTATGGCTGCTGACCAGATTAAGGAGTATCTTGAGAACGGTAATATCGTAAACTCAGTTAACTATCCTAACGTAACAATGGCAAAGTCAGGAGCAGTTCGCTACTGCGTACTCTTTAAGGCAGGTGACGATGCAGTTAAAAATATCACTTCTGCTGTATCAGGTCTTAAGGCTGTTGAGGCTAAAACTCGCGGAGATTACGGCTACGCTGTTGTAGACGCAGATGACGACGGCTCTGTTGCAAAGCTTGAGGCTGTTGCTGAGGTAATTAAGGTTAGAGTTATTAAGTAATTAATAATATTAATTTTTAAGGATAACGTTGATTTTCGACGTTATCCTTTTTTACTTTATAGCAAACTGTTTCGTAACGAGTTGCGAAATTTGACCTGATTAGACCTTGAAACAAAGAGATAATCGGACTCTCATAAAGTAAAAAATAATTTATATTCTCCGCTCAGTTTCTGCTTCGCAGAACGAGC
>JAFLSL010000198.1 GCA_022510985.1 Ruminococcus sp.
TCAAGTTACTATACCGCCGTGATTACAAACGCTTACCGTCACGCGGTAAACGAGTATATGAAAAATCCCGAGGGATTTAAATTACCTGATTGGATTTTGGAAGAAACCGAAAAAATCAGCCACCGCGAATATAACACAGGTTTCTACTTCGGCGGTGAACCTGGACAGGTTACCGACAACGGCGGTTACATAAGAGGCTATGACGTTGTGGCATTTTGCGAGGAGAACAGCGGAAATATAGCCGAAATTACTCAGCGTAATAAATTCTTAGTCGGAGATACTCTTGATATTCTGCCGACTGACGGGATTCCTTTTAAAGCAAGGTGCTTAAAGCTTGAAAATGCTTACGGCGAAGAGGTGGAAAGTGCACCTCACGCTATGGAAAAGCTTAAAATGACTTGCGATAAACCGATACCCGCCCACAGCGTTATTCGAAAAAAACGTGATTAATCTGACATATAATTTAAGGAGTATGATAAACTATGCAATGGACAGGTCTTAACGAACTGAGAGAAAAGTTTTTATCTTTTATGGAGAGCAAGGGTTGTCTCAGACTTCCGTCATTTCCTTTGATTCCTAAGAATGATAACAGCCTTCTGCTTATAAACAGCGGTATGGCTCCTATGAAAAAATATTTTACAGGTGAAATTACACCACCGAAAACTAGGGTGACAACCTGTCAGAAATGTATTCGTACACCCGATATTGAAGAGGTTGGAATTACTGACCGCCACGGAACATATTTTGAGATGCTCGGAAACTTCTCCTTCGGTGATTATTTTAAGAACGAGGCTACCGAGTGGGCGTGGGAGTTCTTTACCGAGGTTTTGGAAATTCCTAAAGAAAAGCTCTACGTTTCCGTGTATCAGGATGATGATGAGGCGTATGATATCTGGACAAAGAAGGTCGGCGTTGACGAGAGCCATATGGTTCGTCTGGGAAAGGCTGACAACTTCTGGGAGCACGGTAGCGGTCCTTGCGGACCCTGCTCCGAAATTTATTACGACAGAGGCGAGGAGCACGGTTGCGGAAAGCCTACCTGTAAGGTCGGCTGTGACTGCGACCGTTATATGGAGGTTTGGAACCTCGTGTTTACCCAGTTTGACAACGACGGAAAGGGTAATTACACTCCTTTAGAGCATCCGAATATTGACACAGGTATGGGACTTGAGCGTCTTGCTTGTGTTATGCAGGGCGTTGATAACCTCTTCCTCGTAGATACCTTCCAGGATATTATGAAACACATCAGCCGTATTGTCGGTGTAATTTACGGTGAAAGCGATAAAACCGATATTTCGCTCCGAGTTATATCCGACCATATCCGCTCAACTACCTTTATGATTTCCGACGGAGTTATGCCGTCAAACGAGGGCAGGGGATATGTATTAAGGAGACTTCTCAGAAGAGCCGCACGTCACGGTAGACTTTTAGGTTATACAGAGCCTTTCCTTTATAAAATTTGTGATACTGTTATTAAAGAAAATGAGACAGCATACCCCGAACTCAGAGAGAAGCAGGACTTTATTACAAAGTTAATTAAGGTAGAGGAAGAAAACTTTTCTCGTACAATCGATCAGGGCTTAGCTCTTCTTAATGAAATTATCGATAATAATTCCAAAAAAGCAATATCAGGTGAAGATGCGTTTAAACTAAACGATACCTTTGGATTCCCGATTGACTTAACCCGCGAAATTGCCGCTGAATCGGGAATGGAAGTTAATGTTGAACGCTTTAATGAACTTCTTGCCGAACAGAAAAAACGCAGTCGTGACGCTCGAAAGAACGCCGGTGCGGACGCGTGGATTTCTGACAGCACAGATTTATCCGATATTCCGGCTACCGAATTTGTTGGCTATACCGATTACAATGCTGACGGAAAAATTCTTGCGATTATCCGTGACGGTGAATGTGCCGAGGTCGCAACTGAGGGTGAAAGTGCAATTGTTGTAACAGATAAAACCCCGTTTTATGCGGAAAGCGGCGGACAGGTTGGCGATACAGGTGTTATTACCGCCGAGAACGCACAGCTGAAAGTTGAAAATACCACAAAGGACGCACAGGGAATTTACCTTCACAGCGTAACTGTTGTAAGCGGTGCAATTGCAGTCGGCGAGAATGTTAAGCTTTCTATCGACAGCAACCGTCGAGAGGATATTCGTCGTAATCATTCTGCAGCACATCTTCTTCAGGCGGCACTTCGCCAAATTCTCGGAACCCACGTTGAGCAGGCAGGTCAGCTTGTTACTGACGACTATTTCCGTTTTGACTTTACTCATTTTGAGGCTATGACAGCAAAACAGCTTATTGATGTTGAACAGCTTGTCAACAAGGTAATTCTCGATGGTATTGATGTTGATACCCGTGAAATGCCGATAGAAGAGGCCAAGAAAATGGGTGCTATGGCTCTGTTTGGTGAAAAATACGGCGACGTTGTACGAGTAGTTAAAGCGGGCGATTTCTCCGTTGAGCTTTGCGGAGGTACCCACGTTGACAATACGTCTAAAGTCGGTCTGTTTAAAATCCGTCAGGAAGGCTCCGTTGCGGCGGGCGTAAGACGTATTGAGGCTTTGACCGGATTCGGAGTGCTTAATTACGCAAATAACGCAATAGCAACTATCGGCGAAACTGCATCAATATTTAAGCTTAATGACCCAAGAAAGCTTGTCGAATCCGCATCCAAAATTGCAGACGATATTAAGGATAAGGATAAGGAAATTGCTGCTCTTAAAAACAAGCTTGCCTTCTCTAAGATTGACGGAATTTTAGAGAAAGCTGTTGACGTAAACGGAGTTAGCGTTGTTTCATCCGAGATTAATGATGTTCAGGGTGACCAGCTAAAGGATATCTGCAATATGTGTCTTGATAAAAACGCAAAGTCCGTTGTGGTTCTCTGCGGAAAAAGCGGTTCAAAGGCAACCTTTGCGTGTGCCTGCGGTAAAGATGCAGTTTCTCTAGGACTTAACGCAGGCAAAATCGTTAAAGCTGTAGCTCAGCTAACAGGCGGTAACGGCGGCGGTAAACCCGATATGGCTATGGCAGGAGCTAAGGACGTTTCTAAAATTGCTGAGGCCCTC
>JAFLSL010000199.1 GCA_022510985.1 Ruminococcus sp.
GTATTATAAATGATATTGACGAAAAATGCAATAGCTTTTTTAAAAAATTTACATACTTGTTATTTTTTGTCTTATATGATACAATATTATAGACTATTATTAAAATAGGAGAGTTATGTATTATGCTGCTTGCTTTATTGTCAGGAACACTTGATTTTACTACTGCTGTTGTTGATATTTTAGCCTCATTGGTTGTAATTTTTCTTGTTATGCCTTTTCACGAATGGGCACACGCTTTTGTTGCCTATAAGCTTGGAGATACGAGCATTAAATATCGCAAAAGACTTACCTTAAATCCCATAGAGCATATTGACCCCATAGGTGCATTGATGATAATTTTGGTCGGTTTCGGTTGGGCAAAGCCTGTTCCGATAAACGACCGTAATTTTAAAAATCCAAAGGTCGGAATGGGTATCTCTGCACTTGCAGGTCCTGTTGCGAATTTACTCGCCGCACTTTTAGGCGGATTTATTCTAAATGCATTGATGATATTTGCACCTGAATTTGTCTATTTAAACACTATCGGCGGCTACATCTACGTTTTTCTCATATATTATATTCTTCTTAACATCTGTCTTGCTGTGTTTAATCTTATTCCAATTCCTCCGCTTGACGGCTCAAAGGTTTTGTTTATGTTCTTGCCCGATAAATGGGTCTACACCTTCTATAAATACGAGAATATCTTTTTTATCGCAATTGTTGCGTTGGTTTGGTTTGATATTCTTCCGCTGGGTATTATTGAGGACGCTCTTTGTGAATTCGTTATGTGGCTTACAAGCCTTCCGTTTGTTGCATTTTTAGGATAAACTTTATGGATACTATACCTCAGCTTAACTATAAGCTTGACTGTTATGAAGGTCCTCTTGACCTTCTTTTAAGCTTGATTGCTAAAAATAAAATAAATATTTATGATATTCAGATTTCCGAGCTTTTGGAGCAATATATGGAGCAAATTAAGCTGATGCAGGAAAATCAGATGGATGTTGCGAGCGAGTTCCTCACGATGGCATCAAGGCTCGTATACATAAAATCCGCAATGCTGCTTCCAAAATACGAGGAAGAGGCAGAGGAGCTTAAAAAGGAGCTTTCCGGTCAGCTTATTGAATATCAGCTCTGTAAGGAAATTGCCGCTAAAATGAGCGGTATTTATGACTTCGATACGTTTTATAAGGACGCCTCGCCCGTTAAATTTGACCTTACATATAACCGAAAGCACGACCCCGCTGATATCGTAAAGGGTTATATTGACGCTGTCGGAAGAGGAAGGCGAAAGCTTCCGCCGCCGCAGTCGGCGTTTTCGGGAATTATCGAGAGAAAAATTGTTTCCGTAAATTCTAGGATAATAAGCGTTATGCGTCGTTTGTGGAAGAAAAAGCGTGTTAAATATCAGGAGCTTTTTGTTGCTGCTAACGAAAGAAGTGAGCTTGTAGCTACCTTTTTAGCAGTACTTGAGCTTGTAAAAGGAAAAAGAGTTCGCATCGAGGGCGACGGCGACGACGCACAAGTGTATATGTTGGAGGATAAGAGATGAAACCCGAAAAAATCAATAGTGCAATAGAGGCAATTCTTTTTGCGAACGGTTCATCCGTAGAGCCTTCGAGAATTGCGACAGCACTTGAAATTTCCGAAGCCGAGGCTAAAGAGCGTCTTGAGGAGATAAAAAATGAATATCAGAATTCCGGCAGGGGAATTACTATTATAAAACTAAAGGACAGCTACCAGATGGTAAGCGTAAAGGAGTTTGCTCCCCAAATCAGAACCGTAATGGATTTAAGAAGAAATGCTCCGCTGTCGCAAGCAGCACTTGAGGTTTTAGCGGTTATAGCATATAACCAGCCTGTCACAAAATCGTTTGTGGAACAGATTAGAGGCGTTGACTGCTCGGGAGTTATCGGTTCTCTTACCTCAAAAGATTTAATCGAGGAAAAGGGACGTTTGGAGCTTCCGGGACGACCGCTTATCTACGGAACTACCGAGAATTTTCTTCGCTGCTTTAATATTTCATCTATCGAGGAGCTTCCGCCTTTGCCTGAGGATGATGAAAAGCCCGAGGAAAAGGAAGAGGACGTTCAGATGACCGTTGAGGAAATTATAAACGAGGCGACAAGCGATTAAAAGGTGAGTTGTTGTGCTTGCACTTTATATAATTTTGGGCGTACTTCTGATTTTATTTTTTCTTACTCTGTTTAATATTTATATTTACGCTGATTATAATGAGCAACTGTTTTTAAGCTTGAAAATTGCGTTTATAAATATTCAGCTTTTGCCTGAGAAGGAAAAGAAAAAAAAGAAAAAAACGCCTGAGAAAAAGCAAAAACCAAAAACTAAAAAGAAAGAACCCGAAAAAAAGAAAAAGGAAAAATCCTTTGACCTGAAACAATATGTAAAACAGAAGGGTATTTCGGGAATACTTAATATTGTAAAGCGTGTTGCAAAGCTTGCAGTCGGTACATTAAGGGACTTGTTTTCTCATATTACCGTTACCGAGCTTATGATTGATATTAAGGTTGCCGGGAAGGACGCTGGTGATTCCGCGGTAAAATACGGACAGGTTTGTACTGTGTTATTCCCATCATTAAAGCTTATTACCGATATCGTAAAGGTAAACGACTACAATGTAAACGTAAATCCCGATTTTTCAAACGAGCCGAAAAACTCCGCAAAAGCGAAGGTTACGGCAAAAATAAGAATAATTTCAATTCTAAAAATTGTATTCTCAAAAGCGTTCGCAGTTTTGAGATTGTATTTGAAGGCGAAGCCAAAAAAGAGATAAGGAGATATAACTATGGACCATCCTATTAACGGTTTAATGGATACTACGATGGACAAAATTAAACAGATGGTAGATGTTAATACCATTATCGGAGACCCGATTACCTCTCCCGACGGTACTATCATCATTCCTGTGTCAAAGGTGTCCTACGGATTTGCGTCGGGCGGTTCGGATTTCCCGACAAAAAAGGAGAATAAGGATTGTTTCGGCGGCGGTAGCGGTGCAGGTGTTACCATACAGCCGGTTGCGTTTTTAACCGTTTATCGCGGTGAAGTAAAGCTTATTCCCGTTGATAAATAT
>JAFLSL010000002.1:0-13023 GCA_022510985.1 Ruminococcus sp.
TTTGGATATAAAAAATAGGTTCTGCTGTAGACTTTTATTATAGAACTATATTTTTGGTAAGATAAAACTCTTAATTTTTAATTCTTAATCTAATTCCTGATCGTCCTCGGGCGGAAGATACGGATAAATATCCTCGTAAGATTCCAGCTCTTCCTCGCTTTGCGGCTCAGAGGGAATTAATCCCGTACAGTCATACACCGATGCTCCGTAGCCGTAATCTTCGTCCTCGGGGTCAATCGGATAATTTCTGTAGATGTTTTTATTCATAAAATCACCCCAAAAGTAGTATGTGATAAAACTTTTAAAATTTAATAGGAAATTACTGTATTTTTTTGAAAATTATGATATTATAATTTTATAAATCCCAACAGCTTTCGAGGTGCGAAATGAAAATCCTTAAAAAATTTACAACGTCAGTTTTAATAATATCACTTCTGCTCTCCTGCCTTTGTTTAACTCCTGCGTTTTCTGCAGGAAAGCTCAGCTATGAATTCAAAGGCGACGAAAAAGACAGGGCGGGCTTTGCCGAGGGCGAAATCACGCTATCGTCAGTCCCAAGCGGAGAATACAATCTTTATTGGGCGAACGACAAAAATGCACTAGACGGCTTTTACGAAATCGCAACCTTAAAGGTTCCGGATGACGCAAGCTTTTCCTTTAAAGACCACAACGCTATTCCGGCAGATGCGACAAAGCTAATCGCCTGCTCGGGAAACAACACCTCTGTAAACTCAGCCGATGCGGTTTTTGATATTCCGAAAAACAAACAGCTGAAATATAAATCAAAAGACGCCAACTACACTTTTATGAACTATTCCGATATTCATATCGACCGGGCAAAAAGCAAATATTACAAATTTTCCGAACTACATTTTAAAAAGGCTCTCGAAACAGCCGCAAACCGAAAAGCTGATTTCATTATTACCGCGGGCGACAACGTAACCAACGCCGAGGGACCGGGTGCGGAGTTCGACAAATATCAGGAAATTCTTGCTGATTCCGATTACACCGGCTACATCTACGAGGGTAGCGGAAACCACGAGCTGAGAACAGGCAACAAGGAAACACTTCTTAACACCTTTATTTCCGCAACGGGACTTAACGGAGATGAAGAAACTATCTCAAAAAACAAGCCCTACTACACCTTCAAAGAACCAAAAACAGGTGATTTGTTCATTTTTATGTCGCTTGAGTATCTATACAGTCCCGACGAGGGCGACGAATTTTCAAGCGAACAGCTCGACTGGCTCGAAAAGCTTTTAGAGAAAAACTACGGCAAAAACAGAAACATCTATCTAATTCAGCACGCGTTAATCGAAGGCTACGGTGCAGGCGACGACGAGGACAACTACTACACCGTTCCATTAAACCCCGAGTACGAAAGCACAATCCGATTTCGCGATATCATCTCAAAATATCCCGAGCTTATTTGGATTTCGGGTCACACCCACATTGCACTCAAATACGGCTACAACTACTCAAATATGAACGATACCTCGTGCAATATGATACACGACAGCTCTGTATGCTGTCCGACGCTTCTCAACTACAACAGCCACAACTTAAGCTATGCCGCTGCAACTGACGAGGACAAGAAGGATATGAGCGAAGGCTATTACGTTCAGGTTTTTGATGACGCTAGCATTTTCTACGGCGAAAATCTTTATTACGATAAAATCTATCCGAACTCGACCTTTATTGTTGAAGGCTGTCGCAAAACCTACGATGACCTACCAAAAAACGGGCTTAGAATTCTCCCCTCAAAAGGTTTTATTTTCGGAACGAATGACGACATTATCTCCTACGTCGAGCAGGTTTTCACTCTGCCCAAGAGCCTTAATTGTAAAGACGTTACCGACAAAGATATTTCCGAACTTTGCGAAAAAAGCAAAAAACTCTTAAACGATATGTACACCTTCAGCTCCTACGACAACTACGTTAATCTTAAAAAGGCGGTTAAAGCTGCATCCTCTGCCGATGACAAAAGCAGGACATATGCCGAGCTTTCCTCAGCATATCTCGAGGTTTTAAAATACACAAGACAAGGCAACATAACCGTGTATTTCACCAACACAAAGAATTGGGAAAACGTCTACGCAAAGCTTTTCTCCTCAAAATCAAACAACGGAGAAAAGGGAGAAAAAATGACTTATGTCGGCGAGGACAGCGAAAATAATAAGATTTATAAAATCGACTTAAACTATCATAAATACAATCAGGTTATCTTCACTGACGGCACAGATGAGCACGTAAGCGAAACTCAGACGTTCAGTGGAGAAAACAACAAGCTCTATTACCTCAACGGCAACGACCCGACCTCACCGTATTATGTGTACGTCAGAGATTATGAGGGGTAAAAACAAATAAAAACGGGAAGATAATGTTATAAGCATTATCTTCCCTATTTTTTCATAGGTATTAAATTTAACCTTTAAACATTGTATATGGCATATGTTTTTTCATTTCCTGAATGTTTAAGTGATGAATTCTAAACGGAAAATACATCATTTGAAACACAAACTTTTTCTTTGTTACTCCGTCATTATATTTTATATATGTGCGGGCAAGAGACGTAATTTCCTCAACCTCTGTAACATATTTTGCAGGCAATATGTGTCTTTTTGTATTAGTTATCAGTATTACATCTTCTCCGCTGAATTCAACAGAAATTACAATCTTGCCGTAGTATTTTATTAAGACAAATTCAATAAAAACAAAGAAAACAACAAAGACAAAAAATAACGGAATTATAATAAAAAGGTCATCGTATTTGTTTGAAAACATTGTGCTTATTATTAAAATTCCAAAAATAACAAGAATAAAAATATCTGCTATTACAATGAATCCTTTTAATATTTTATAAAAATATTTCATTTCTTTACTTTAAATTACTTATCTCTTTTAAGTATTTCTCTCGCAATATAAATCGGTCTGTTCTTGCTTTGGATATAGGTTTTTGCAAGGTAAGAGCCGATAATGCCGATACAGAAAAGCTGTATTCCGCCTAAAAGCAAAATCAAGGCAACAATCGTTGCGTAACCGCTAACGGCAACATTGAAAAACAGCCTTTGAATAATTACTACAACGAGGTAAATAATCGCTGCGAACGACGCGGTTATTCCGACATATGTTGCAAGCTTTAAGGGCTTTGTCGAGAAGGCTGAAATTCCCTCGAACGCATAGCGTACGAGCTTTGAAAAGCTCCATTTTGTTTCGCCTGCGTTACGCTCCTGAACCTCATATGGAATGTACTTTGTGTTAAAGCCTATCCAACTGAAAATTCCCTTTGAAAATCTATGGTACTCGCCCATCTCAACAATCGCGTCGGCAACTCCTCTGGTAAAGGTTCGAAAATCGCTCGCGTCTGCGTGGAGTTCAACCTCGCTGAGTTTGTTAATAAGCTTATAAAAGCCCGACTTAAAGCCCGTTATGACCTTGCCTTCCTTACGAACACCCTGATAAGCCGCAACGCAATCGTACTCGACTTCGTTTTCAAGAATATCCATCATCTCCAAAACAACCTCGGGTCGTTGCTGTAAATCAGCGTCAATAAGGGATACATAGTCGCCGCTTGCGTTCTTTATTCCCGCGTAAATTGCGGATTCCTTGCCAAAATTTCGGCTGAAAGACACAACGGTAATATCGCTTTCGGTTTTTTCGTTATATAGCTTTTTAAGCTTTTCGAGGGTTTTGTCACGACTTCCGTCATTTACAAAAACAAATTCGTAGTCAAAGCTGACGTTCTTAAAAGCCTTAACTGTTTCCTCGTAAAAAAGCTCTACGTTGTCCTGCTCGTTATAGCAAGGCACTACAAGTGAGAGTTTCATTTTACTTCCTCGGTTCAATATAAGTATAAATTAATACATTTTAATTTTACCACAAATAACGCTAATGTCAATCGGCAGAATATGTTGTTTTATTTACAAAACTGTGTTATTATATAATGCAGAGTAATTTAGTAGGTGATACTGTGAATATATTAGATATGTATAAAAAGGACAAAACGCTTTTAAGCTTTGAGGTTTTTCCGCCAAAAAAGACCTCGCCGATAGAGTCTGTCTACGGCGTTTTGGAGGAACTATGCTCTCTTAACCCCGCCTACGTGAGCGTAACCTACGGTGCGGGCGGAACAGCCAGCGACAACACCTGTGCTATTGCAAGCAAAATAAAAAACGACTACAAGGTTGAATCTATCGCTCATATCACCTGCGTTAACAGCACAAAGTCGCAGGTTGAAAACGCTTTAAACTCATTTAAGGAGCATAATATTGAAAATGTGCTGGCTCTCAGGGGCGATATTGTACCTGATTTGCCGCCTCAGACAGATTTTAAACACGCAAGCGACCTTACCGAATTTATAAAAAAAATCGGTGGTTTTCATATTGCGGGAGCGTGCTATCCCGAGGTGCATCCTGACGCAGAGGACGACATCAGCGACATAATCAACCTTAAAAAGAAGGTTGACGCAGGGGCACAGTTTTTAATTTCTCAGCTCTTTTTTGACAACGACAGTTTCTACAAATTTTTAAAACGCTGTCAGCTTGCGGGAATAAACGTGCCGATTGAGGCAGGAATTATGCCCGTTGTAAACAAAAAGCAAATTCAAAGAATGGTTTCGCTGTGCGGAGCATCTTTGCCCGCAAAATTCAGCCGAATTATGAACCGCTACGAAAACAACCCCGAGGCACTTCGGGATGCGGGTATTGCGTATGCGATTGACCAATGCGTTGACCTTATCACGAACGGCGTTAGCGGAATCCATCTTTACACAATGAACAACCCTTATGTTGCACGTAGAATTACGGACGGAATCAGCAATTTGTTATGATAAAATTAAAAGAAATCAATCGAGCGGAGGCTTTGCGTTATATCGGCGGCAGCAAGGTCGAAATGAACGAGAATATGGACGCTCTGCTAACAAGCTGTGAAAAAGAAATTTTAGAGGTTGCCGCTGTAAAATATCTTTACAAAAAAATTCCGCTAAACGACAGCAAACTTTTAATCGGCAACTCAATTAAAGAGCATCTTAAGGGATGCGGCGAGGCTATACTTATTTGTGCGACAATCGGAAATGCGGTCGACAAGCTTATCCGCACCGCCTCGGTCACGGATATGTCAAAGGCAGTTGTGCTTGACGCTATGGCGAGCACGGCGGTTGAGCAGGCTTGCGGTATGCTTGACGAAATTATCTCGCAGGAAAACCCCGATAAATTTTTAACGTGGAGATTTTCTCCGGGCTACGGCGACTATCCGATTGAACTGCAGTCAAAGTTTCTGCAAATTTTAGACGCTCCGAGAAAAATCGGACTTTGTACTAACGAAAATTCTATACTAACCCCGACAAAATCCGTAACGGCGATTATGGGGCTTAGCGACAGCCCGATAGAAAAACGCAGAAAAGGCTGTGCAAGTTGTAATTTAAAGAAAACCTGTAAATTCAGAAAGTCAGGTGAACGCTGTGAATTTTAGCGATTTACTAAAAAATGATTATATAATTCTCGACGGTGCGATGGGCACAATGATCCAGAAAAGCGGTCTTAAGCTCGGCGAAATTCCTGAAACGCTCAACCTCACCCACCCCGAAATGATAAAAGATATTCACCGCGGATATGTTGATGTAGGCACACAAATTGTCTGTGCAAACACCTTCGGTGCGAACGGCTACAAACTTAAGGACAGCGGCTACACTGTCGAAGAAATTATCAAAGCCGGTATAAAAAATGCAAAGGACGCGGTTGGCGACAAAGCACTCGTTGCACTCGATATCGGACCTATCGGTCAGCTTTTGGAGCCTGCAGGCTCAATGAGCTTTGATACGGCATACGATTATTTTAAAGAGGAAATTTTAGCCGGTGCGGATGCGGACGTTATCTTCTTCGAAACTATGACCGACTTGCTTGAGGTAAAGGCGGGTGTACTCGCCGCTCGTGAAAACAGCAACAAACCGATACTGGTTTCTATGACCTTTGAGGAAAATATGCGTACCTTTGCGGGCGTGAGCGTAGCCTCTGCGGCACTTACATTAGAAGGCCTAGGCGTAAATGCACTCGGAGTTAACTGCTCGCTCGGACCCGACGAGCTTGCCCCGATTGTAAAAGAATTTACAAAATGGACAAATCTCCCGATTATTGTTAAACCTAACGCCGGACTTCCCGACCCGAACAGCAACACCTACAATGTAAAGCCCAAGGATTTTTCAGAAAGCCTTAGCAAAATTATCGACTTCGGAACTGTCAAACTCGTGGGCGGTTGCTGCGGAACAACTCCCGAATACATCAAGGCTCTTAAAGAGGTTGTAGAGAATAAAAAATACACAATTGCAGAAATCAAAAAGGACACCTCTGTATGCTCAGGCACTACGGTTGTCGAGATAAATCAGCCGAGAGTTATCGGCGAGCGGATTAATCCGACGGGCAAAAAGCTTTTTAAAGAAGCACTCATTAACAACGATATCGACTATATACTTTCGCAGGCGATAAGTCAGGTGAACGCGGGTGCTGACATACTTGATGTCAATGTCGGACTTCCCGAAATTGACGAAAAAGAAATGATGGTCAGGGTAATTAAAGCATTGCAGTCGGTGGTGGACGTACCGCTGCAAATTGATTCAACCAAACCTGACGTACTGGAGGCGGCACTCAGAATTTACAACGGAAAGCCGATTGTAAACTCTGTAAACGGCGAGGAAAAATCTCTCAACACGGTACTTCCGCTTGTTAAAAAATACGGTGCAAGTGTAATCGGACTTGTGCTTGACGAGGACGGAATTCCGAAAACTGCCGAGGGCAGATTTAACATTGCGAAAAAAATCGTAGACCGTGCAAAAGCAGTCGGAATTCCTGCAAAGGACGTTTATATCGACTGTCTGACACTGACGGTTTCTGCACAGCAAGAGGGCTGTATTGAAACGCTAAAGGCTCTGCACAAGGTAAAAACCGAGCTTGGGTGCAAAACCTGTCTTGGTGTGAGCAATATCAGCTTTGGACTTCCGAATCGTCCGCTTATTAACCATATTTTCTTGACGATGGCACTGGAGGAAGG
The DNA here is from genome assembly GCA_022510985.1 of Ruminococcus sp. Taxonomy (GTDB): domain Bacteria; phylum Bacillota; class Clostridia; order Oscillospirales; family Acutalibacteraceae; genus Ruminococcoides. The sequence goes on from JAFLSL010000002.1 coordinate 7,042, forward strand.
CTTAGACCTGCCGATTATAAACCCGAATGACGGCGATATGATGGGTGCGGTAAGGGCATACAAGGTACTCTCAAATATCGACAAAAACTCAAAGGATTTTATAAGCTTTTACAACGAGGCAAAGCCCGAAACTCCAAAAATTTCATGCTCCCACATCACCCTTTCGGACGCGATTATAAACGGACTGAAAAATGAGGCGGCAACGCTAACGCAGAAAGCACTCGAAAATAAAGACGCTATGGAAATTGTAAACGGCGAGCTTATCCCTGCCCTCGACAGAGTCGGAGCGGATTTTGAGCAAAACAAAATCTTCCTTCCGCAGCTTATTCAAAGTGCAAACGTCGCACAGGTTTGCTTTGAGGAAATAAAAAAACACCTCACAAAAACCAACAATACCCCCGTCAGCAAGGGTAAAATTATTCTCGCCACCGTTAAGGGCGATATCCATGATATCGGAAAAAATATTGTAAAGGTTCTGCTCGACAATTACGGCTACACTGTCGTTGACCTCGGGCGTGATGTTGCCCCCGAGCTTATTGTTGAAACCGCAATCAAGCAGGATATTAAGCTTATCGGTCTTTCCGCACTTATGACAACGACATTAAAAAGTATGGAAGACACGATAGCCCTAGCCAGAAAAACACCCGAACTTCAAAACCCCGACGGCAGCAGTAAATGTATTTTCTTTGTAGGCGGAGCGGTCTTGACGAAAGACTACGCAATGAAAATCGGTGCGGACTATTACTGCAAGGACGCTAAGGAGTCGGTTGATACGGCTAAAAAAGTCTTTGGAGCGTAACAGATAAATCATATATAACACAAAAATCGGTCAGGAAAACCTGACCGATTTTTTATTTTACCGTTACCTTACATTTAAGCTTAATGCTTCCGTTCGTTTTAACCGTAATTGTTGCACTACCCTTTTTCTTAGCCGTAACCTTTCCCTTGTTGCTGACAGATGCAACCTTCTTATTATCGGAAGTATATTTTATCTTGCCTGCCGCACCTTTGATTTTCAGCTTAAAGGTTTTTCCTTTTTTTATCGTCTTTTTTGTCGGGCTTAGCGTAGGATTTTTAACAGTAACCTTGATTTTATATATATACGACTTGCTCGTAGCGGTTATTGTTGCTGACCCTTTTTTCTTTGCAGTTATCTTTCCCTTGCTGTTTACTGTCGCTACAGATTTCTTGTCCGATGAATAGGTGAATTTCTCATTTGACGCGGGGGTAATACTTCCCGTCTGTTTAACGTACATTGAAACTGATTTTTTTATTGTCGTTCTTTTCTTTACAGTTGTATTCGGAGCGGTAGGATTAGTCGGGGGTGTGGGGTTAGTCGGGTTCGGCGTAGTCGGTGAAGAAGTCGGAGAAGTCGGCGATGTCGGCGAGGTGGTTGTTGGCTCATTATTATCATCGGGCTCCGGCTTTTGAGCAGGAGCGTTTCTGTCGATAAAATAAACTATATCCTCAACATTCGGATTTTCCTTCATAGTCGCATAAAGCTTGCCGTCCCTTTGCATTGCAACGCCGTAGATATGATGCTTTATGCTATCGGGCTTTTTATAAATAATCTCATAATCGGTTGAGCCGTTCGGCTTATGGCGGTAAATTTTGCCCGTATCATTAAAATAGAGATACTTTCCGTCATAGGTCAAATAGCAGTACGAACGCTCCCAGAAAACATTGCTGCTGCCCTCAACATTCCATCGGGTAAAAACTTGTTTAATTAAACTGCTTTCACCCGTTTCGATATTTCTACGCAGAAGTGCTCCGTAGACGCTGCTGCTGTAGGTTTGGTTTGTATAATAATCGTAGCCGTCAATCGGGAAAATTATTGAATTAATCTTTCGCCACCATACGTTGTCAAAGCTTGTGCTTTCTGCCTTTTCTTTGTAAACCCAATCGTGATGCACTCCGTCAAGTCCAAGCTGTTTGTCGCTGACAAGGCAGTAATCGTGGTTTACGCGTCCGAGATTATCATAGCTCGGGTCATCGTAGGTAACGTCAACATGATAATAATTTTTTCCAAGCTTTACGTACGACCACGCGTGCAGCATTTTTGTGCTTTGGATAAAATGTGATTCTATTCCGAGCTTTCCTAAAAGATAGTTATACGCTAAGGTGTAGCCCTCGCAAACCGCGTTGCCTCCAACAAGTGCACCGTAAGCGGTTCTGATTAACATATCGGGATTTTCATAATTCATATCATAATGCACGTACTGGGCAATCATATCATGAAGATAGCGGCATTTATAAGTATCGCTCCAGCTATCATCTACACCCGATAAAATGTAGTCGACCGCCTTATTAAACTCAGCAGTTTTATCCGGAATTTCTCCTGCCTTAAAAAGATATACGGGACGTACCGCAACGAGAATATCCGTATCGCTGTCCGAGGTTGATTCAAAATCGCTCGGGCTAACATAGAAAATATCAGGATTTTCAGAAAGCACACTGAAATAAATTGCGTCGATATACTTAATAGGAATTTCAAAATCCTCTATTGAAATGTCGGTGTTGAGCGTGCGAAATTCATCTGCCAGATAACTTGAAAACTCGGGGTACATATTGATAATTTCATATGTACTGTACTTTTCGAGGAGATTTTCGCTGTCGTAGCCAGCACTCTCGGCGTTCGCAACAACAAACGTCATAGATAAAACTAATATAGAAAGAAGTATTGAAATTATTTTTTTCACTACAAATCACTTCCATAATTTATGTTATTTTTATTATATATTTTACATAAAAAATTGTCAATGAATAACCCGGTTTTTACGAATTCTTCACCTTTTTTTTGCATATAATTAGGCACAGATAAAAATTTTGGAGGGCTTTATGTGAAAGGTATAGTGGAAGAAAGAGCCGCAATGCTCGGAGAATACATAATCGAGAGCAAGGCAACGGTACGCTCCGCGGCAAAGAAATTCGGAATAAGTAAAAGTACTGTACATAAAGACGTCAGCCAACGGCTAAAAAGCGTAAATCCCGTACTTTATCGCGAGGTAAGAGAGATTTTAGACACAAACAAAAGCCAACGCCACATTCGCGGAGGAATTGCAACAAGACACAAGTACGAACTTATAAGAGAAGGAAGAAAAAAATAAGAATACTGGGCAAAATTTCTATGCCTCATATTCCGAAAAAAATCGGGCAGATAGGTTGATTTTCAATCCATCTGCCCGTTGTTTTTGTATTAAAACTTTATGTATTTAAAATTAAGCTTTTCCTACAGAACCAAAGAGTTCCATCTTCTCTTTTACTGTAGCCTTGATAGCCTCTGCACCGGGAGCGAGGAGCTTTCTCGGGTCAAATCCCTTGCCCTCGAGATCCTTGCCTGCCTCGATATACTTTCTTGTTGCGTCTGCAAAAGCGAGCTGGCACTCAGTGTTTACGTTAATCTTGGAAACTCCGAGGGAAATTGCCTTTTTAATCATATCAGCAGGAATACCTGTACCACCGTGGAGAACTAACGGCATATCGCCTGTGAGCTGCTGGATTGCGTCGAGAGTTTCAAAAGAAAGTCCCTGCCAATTTTCGGGATACTTTCCGTGAATGTTACCGATACCTGCAGCGAGCATTGTTACGCCGAGATCTGCAACCATCTTGCACTCCTCAGGATCAGCACATTCGCCTGCACCGACAACGCCGTCCTCTTCGCCGCCGATTGAGCCAACCTCAGCCTCGATAGAAAGACCAAGCTCTTCGCAAGTAGCAACTAATTCCTTAGTCTTAGCTACGTTCTCGTCAATCGGATAGTGTGAACCGTCGAACATAATGGAGCTGAAACCTGCTTCGATACAAGCCTTTGCACCCTCATATGAGCCGTGGTCAAGGTGAAGAGCTACGGGAACTGTAATATTAAGCTCCTCAATCATTGCGGTAACCATACCTACAACGGTCTTATAGCCGCACATATACTTTCCTGCACCCTCAGATACACCTAAGATTACAGGTGAACGAAGCTCCTCAGCTGTGAGAAGAATGGACTTTGTCCACTCGAGGTTATTGATGTTGAACTGGCCTACTGCATAGTGGCCTGCCTTTGCTTTTGTAAGCATTTCTTTTGCGTTAACTAATGGCATAATAAAATACCTCCGAAGATAAATTTCATACAGCACGCGTCCGCACTGTACGCTCAAAGACATTATACTACAATATTTTCCGAATATAAAGCCTTTATGGAAAAATTCTGAAATTATATTTACTCTAAACGATAAAAAGCAGAAATTGACTGTTGTTTTTATCGGAAAAAGATTATATAATAGGAAAAGATATATAATAGGATTAGCAAAGGAGATTTTTTCATATGAGTGATTTTTACGATAATCAAAACAACTTCACACCGAACATACCGCCCGTACCCACAAACGAGCCTATACCCCCTAACCAATATACATCTGATTTTTCTCAATATACATCAAATATGCAGAGCACACCCGAGCAGCCCGCACCTCAGCCCGAATACCAACAGCAGTATTACAGAGCACCCGAGCAAAATCAGTATATGCCCCCAAGACCCGAGCAGTCGGCTTATTATAATCCGAACTACGCATATATTCCAAAGTCACCAAAACAGCCGATGAGCGGTGGACTTAAGGCTTTTATTATAATTGTAGTTTCAATTCTCGGTGCAAGTCTTATCGGCTTTATCGCGTACATTTCAATGAACAGTCAGAAAGGTACATTTACCCCTGACTATTCCCCGAATAACGGCTTTGAATTCACAATGCCGACTCAAAGTCCGTATGCAAGCGAGCCGCAAAGCTCCGACAAGGAATATCCGCAGTCAGACGCTCAAAAAGAAACTGACCCGAAATTCAGCGGAGTTAAACTCAACGAAAAGCCAAAAACAAAAGACAACTACGGCTCTGGCTATGCTTTTAACAATGTCGAAAAATCCGTTGTCGGAGTTATCTGCTACACCGACGAGCAGGACGGCACCGCAAACAGCTACACATCAATGGGCTCAGGAATTATCGTGACCTCGAACGGCTATATCGTCACGAATTCCCACATAATAAACAACAGCAGAACAGCATATCTGATTAAAATTGTTACAGCCGATAAAAAGGAATATGACGCGGGTGTTGTCGGATATGACAGCCGCTACGACCTCGCTGTCCTTAAGGTTAACGCTCAAAATCTCCCTGCCGCAAGTTTCGGCAACAGCGATGATATTGAGGTTACCGAGGATGTTATCGCGGTCGGAAATCCGCGTAGCATCAACTACCAGAACTCCGTTACAAAGGGCATTATTTCCGCATTAAACCGTCAGGTATCCTCTACAAATAACGCAAAATTTATTCAGACCGACGCGGCAATTAACACAGGAAACAGCGGTGGACCGCTTTGCAATATGTACGGTCAGGTTATCGGAATTACAACCTCAAAAATCGCTCTCGAGGAATACGAGGGTATGGGGTTTGCAATTCCCGTTAATACAGTTAAAAAGGTAGCTGACAGCATTATAAAGTACAGCTACGTTAAAAACAGAGTAAAAGTCGGCATTGTCGGAACGGTTGTTACTGCAGACAATTCGGACGAAACGGGAATTCAGATTGAACAGATTACCCCCGGCGGCCCGATGGATAACACGGGTGCACAAGTCGGCGATATTCTCACAAAGGTTGACGGAAAGAAAATCAGTACCTTCGCCGAGGTTTACGATATTCTCGAAAGTCACAAAACCGGCGATAAAATTAAAATCACACTTTACCGTCCAAGCACAAGAAAATCCTACGACATTACAATAACTCTTCAGGAAGACAAAACCTAAGCTTTTTGTTTTCAAGCGAGTAAAAAAATTAAAAATGCCAAAAATAAACCCGAGGTGATTCGATGTTTTTCGGAATCGTTTTCGGGTTTATTTTTTCGGTTTGCGTTATGTGTCTGCTTTCGGTATAAAAAATAAAAGGATACCAAAAGGTATCCTTTGCAAGCCATCAGTATGTTCTGCTATGCAAAAACTTTAATCTCGCT
>JAFLSL010000002.1:13123-17187 GCA_022510985.1 Ruminococcus sp.
AAATCGTTCCCCCGGAACGATTTCTTTACGCTCGGCTTCGAGTCCCTGATTATATTAAAAAATAAAAGGATACCAAAGGGTATCCTTTTATTTTGGTGGGCCATCAGGGACTCGAACCCCGGACCGATCGGTTATGAGCCGATAGCTCTAACCAACTGAGCTAATGGCCCTTAGCTAGTTGAACAAGAAATATTATATCAATTTTAGGTGCGATTGTCAACATTAAAATAAATTCAACTGAATAGAGCTAATGGACAAAATTATCTTAAAATGATATAATTCAAATGATATAAACTGAAGTCTTGGAGAATAAAAATGCAGATAAGACGATTTAGGGAAACTGACGCGAATGAAGTTTCCGATTTAATTGCAAAAACATTGCGAATTACAAATAGCAAAGACTATACAAATGAGTACATAGAAAACGATATTAATACCATGACACCCGAATATTTAATTGAACGCTCGCAGTGGACACATTTTTACGTTGTTTGCAATAAAGGTATCATCATAGGTTGTGGTGCAATAGGTCCATATTGGGATAAAGAGGATGAAAGCAGTTTATTCACAATATTTGTCTTGCCTGAATATCAAGGCAAAGGAATTGGTAGAAAAATTATCGAAACTTTAGAAAATGATGAATTCTTTTTACGTGCCAAACGAATAGAGATACCTTCTTCCATTACAGCGTGTGAATTTTATAGAAAAATGGGTTATGATTATAAAAACGGCAGAAATGTAGTTGATGAAGAAAATTTGTTTATTTTGGAAAAGTTTCGATGCTAATAAACAATGTTATTTTAAATTAATCCAAATAATATAAATTGGAATTTGAAGGGCAGCATAGGTCGTCGAAAAAATATTATAGCGGTTGTTTCGGCCGTTTGTTTTACTATTCATCATTTGATATTATAAAATTAACTCCACCGCCGGTTGATTTCTCCCCTTTCAACCAATGGTGTGTGGATTTTATTTTATAAAGCACTTAAAATGATAGCGAAAGGAGGTAACCAAATGGACCAATTGAAAATCGGAAAATTTATTGCTCAACGCAGAAAAGAGGCAAACCTGACGCAAATGCAGTTGGCAGAAAAACTTGGCGTTACAAACAGAGCAGTTTCAAAATGGGAAACAGGAAAAGCGATGCCTGACGCTTCTTTAATGCTCGATTTGTGTAATGCTCTTAAAATCAGCGTAAATGATTTATTAAGCGGGGAGGTCGTTTCAATGGAAACTTACAACAAAAATCTGGAAAAGAACTTGCTTGAAATGGCAAAGCAAAAAGAAGATGCAGATAAAAGACTATTGTCTTTGGAGATTTTTATAGGGGTGTTGGTATCGGTTGTTTTTTTAGCCTTGGTATTTGTCGCATCCTTTGTAACAATGGCAGATTGGTTACGAGCACTCCTTATCGTAATAGGTTTTATTCCGTTCATAATAGGAATACCTTTTGCAATACGGATAGAGCAGACGGCAGGTTACTACGAATGTGCTAAGTGCGGACACAGATATGTTCCCACCTATAAAAGTGTCTTTTTTGCAGCACATATAAACAGAACAAGATATATGCGTTGTCCTGAGTGCAATAAAAAGTCATGGCAAAAAAAGGTGATAAGCAAGGAATAAGCCTTTTATATTAAAGAAAAAACCGTTCAGACAGCTTTTTGTCTGAACGGTTATAATTTTACATTTTATTTTTTAACAATAACCAGCATACCTATATACGCTTTATCGTAGAGCTTTTTCATTGCGTCGATAGGGGTGTTTACACAGCCGTGGGAGCCGTTGCTGCGGTAAATATTTCCGCCGTATCCTCCGCTACGCCATGTGCTGTCGTGGAAGCCCTGACCGCTGTATGTAAAGCCGAGCCAATAGTTTACTCTTGTGTTCCATCGGCTGCTGCCGTAGGAGCCGCGGAGAATTGCGGGGGATTTTTTACTTATTATGTGGTGGTTGCCGATTGAGGTTGCACGGTCGTCGGGAACACCCGTTACGACAGGAGATTTTAAAACAACCTTGTTGTTTTTGTAAAGATAGAGCATTTGCTTGGAAATAGATACCTCTACTCGGTTTTCGGGCAGCTTGCACGATGCCGAAATGCTACGGGATTTACCTGTTTTTAAATTCTTGCCAACCTTGCGAATTGCTATTACTGTGTATTTGTGCGATGCACCGCTTAAAAGCTTTCTGTCGGTATATGTAGTAGCTTTAACTGTCTTAATTTTCTTGCCGTCGCGGAAAACCTCATATTTGTCAGCGTGGTTAACCTTATTCCAACCGAGCTTAATCGCGGTTTCAGACGCCTTTAATTTCTTTAAATCGGACGGTGCACTGAGAATGGTCATACCCTTTTGTGCCGTGCCTGAGCTTTCTGCGGATAAATCGCCCTCAACACGCTTTACCGCAACCTTGTACTTATAAATTGTACCGCTTTTTAATTTTTTGTCGGTAAACCTAAGCTTTTTGCCTTTTTCAATCTCGCGGATTTTCTCATATTTCTCAAAGCTTCCGTCAGCTTTTTCCGCAGAGCGATAGATAACGTACTTATCCGCCTTAACACTTTTCTTCCACGAAACCGTCATCGATGAGGTTTTCTTATCATAAATCTTTACGGCAGAAATATTCTTAGGCTTTGTCATTGCGGACACAAGTGCAGATTTACTCTGGGTTACATATTCGTCGGTAACTCTGTAGGCAAAAACCTGATATCTGTAAATTCTCGCTTGGTCAAGATTCGTATCCTTAAAGGAAGTCTCCTTTACGTCCTTATATTTTTCGTAGCTGCCGATTTTGCCGTTTTTTAATTCAGCAGCACGATAGATAGTGTATAAATCTGCATTTCTGCTTTTCTTCCAGCTTAAAACGAGAGAATCGGTTCCAATCGAGCTTACTTTTAAACAGGTAACGTCCGAAGGAATAATCTTAGTTTCGGTAGCAGGTTCAACCGCACTGGTGGAGTCCGCAACTCCCGAGGTTGCAACCGAACTTTCTTCAAAGTCGAATGAGGTTATCTGTGCGGTTACGGTAATCGGAACGGCAACGCACATTATTACAGCCAACAAAAACGCTATAGGAACAAAAAACTTTTTCATCGACAAGCTCCTCTGTAAAATATCAGAAATCTATAGTCAACCTATAGACATAGTTACTCAAATTAGGTTTACAACTAATTTTACTAAAGCAGATATCCTTTGTCAATACAATATTTTATCATTCCATTTATTACATAAAATCGCACGTACAACGCACATAATTTTATAAATATTTACTCCGATATTTGATTGTACGTGAAAAATAAAATAATATTCTGCAAAATATCGCGGACAAATTTATTTATTTTTAAAAGCGGTTTTCCGAAAAAATTTTTAAATTCCGCTAAATTATACTTGAATAAATCAAAAAAGGATATATTATATTTATAAAAGAGGTGAGAGTATGGTACATATTTATTACGGCGACGGAAAAGGCAAAACCACCGCGTCAATCGGACTTGCCGCAAGAGCCGCGGGAAGTAGAATGAAGGTGCTTTTTGTACAGTTTTTAAAAACAGAATTTTCGGGAGAAAGACATACCCTCAGCCACACTGAAAATATAAGCCTGAGCTTTGCTCCTTTGGAGCTTAAATTCACCTATAATATGAATGAAGAGGAAAAGGCGAAGGCTGCAAAGCTTTTCAGAAATATTTTTGACGAAAGCGTTACCAAGGTACTCACTCAAAAATACGATATGATAGTACTCGACGAGATTTTCTCAGCAATTGAGGCGAAGATGATTAGCGAGCACGATGTGTATGAATTTTTATCAAATGCTCCGAAAAATCTCGAGGTAGTTATGACGGGGCATAATCCGCCCGAAAAATTTTTGGAGCTTGCGGATTATATAACAGAAATGAAAAAAATCCGCCATCCCTACGACAAGGGCGTTTCGGCGAGATTCGGAATAGAATTCTAAAAAGTCCGAACAAAAGATTAGGCTGTTTCAAAACGAGTTAGGTTTTGAAACAGCCTTTTTATTTAGTCGTTAAATTATTTTACAGTTATTTTAGCTTTTTTGTAAACGCCGTT
>JAFLSL010000020.1 GCA_022510985.1 Ruminococcus sp.
ACGCCTTTTTGTCCTCGCCGCTGATATCCAGAATAATCTTGCCGTCGGACATCATTATAAGGCGGTTTCCGTGTGCGATAGCGTCCTTCATATTATGGGTAACCATCAGTGCGGTGAGGTTATTTTCCTCAATGATTTCGTCACTTAGCTCCAAAACCTTTGCAGCGGTTTTCGGGTCGAGAGCAGCTGTATGCTCGTCGAGCAGGAGCACCTTAGGCTTTTTGAGTGTCGCCATCAGCAGGGTAATAGCCTGTCGCTGACCGCCCGAGAGAAGACCAACCTTTGTGGTCATACGATCCTCAAGTCCTAAATCAAAGCGGGCGAGCATATCGCGATACTCTTCACGCTCACGCTTTTTAACGCCCCAGCTAAGTCCGCGGCGATTACCGCGGCGTGCCGCAATTGCTAAGTTCTCAATAATCTCCATATCTGCAACAGTGCCCGTCATCGGGTCCTGGAATACGCGTCCGAGATGCGGAGCACGCTTATGCTCGGGCAGAGCGGAGATATTTTCGCCGTCAATAACGATTGCTCCCGAGTCAACCGGCCATACGCCTGCTACAGCGTTGAGCATTGTGGATTTACCGGCACCGTTACCGCCGATAACAGTACAGAAATCCCCCTCGTTGAGCTTAAGATTCACACCGTTTAAAGCGTGTTTTTCGTTGACAGTTCCTTTGTTAAACGTCTTGTAAATATCAATAATTTCAAGCATCTTATTCTACCTCCTTATTGCCGGAGATTGCGAACTTAGCACTTCTTTTCGCAACTTTTTTGAAGGAGTTCTTTGACTTATCTTTAAGATACGGTACTGCAAGGAAGATAGCAACAACCGCAGCGGTAAACAGCTTTGTATCGTCGGTCGGCATCTTAAGCCAAAGTACCAGACCCATTGCAATATAGTAAAGAATAGCACCTACTACAACAAACGACAGTCTCAGGGTGAAACTCATACCTTTTCTGAAAATACCATCGCCGATAACCGTACCGATAACAACAGCGGCAAGACCGATAACGATTGCACCGCGTCCCATGTTGATGTCGGCAAAGCCCTGATACTGTGCAAACAGCGAGCCTGAAAGTGCAACCAGACCGTTTGATAAAGCCAGTGCGATAACTTTCATAGTGGATATATTAATGCCCTGTGCCTTGCTCATAGCGGGGTTGGAGCCTGTAGAGCGAATTGCCGAGCCTTGCTCTGTACCGAAGTACCAGTACATAAACGCGATGACAACAGCCACCAGTGCAAGCCCGATGATGATGGCAAGGTTGATATTACTTGCCGACAGCAGTAGGTTGTAGTTGCGGTAGCTAACAGGAAGATTTGCTTTGCCCATAATATTGAGGTTGACGGAATACAGTGCAATCTGCGTCAGAATACCAGCCAAAATCCCGGGAATACCGAGCACCGTATGTAAAAATCCCGTTATCAGTCCTGCGAGTATGCCCGCTATCAGAGCAACCAGCACCGCAATCCATACGGGAACACCTGCAATAATCAGCACAGCCGTTACTGCACCGCCCGTAGCAAACGAGCCGTCAACGCTTAGGTCGGCGAAGTCGAGCAGCTTGTATGTGATAAATACACCTAAACCCATCAAACCCCATATCACGCCTTGAGCAATATTGCCCGGAAGCTGTGACACAAAGGTCAGCGGATTAAGTGATGAAAAGTAGGAAAGAATTACATCCATTATATTCACCGTTTTCTTTAGAATATGCATCTTATACAGAGAGTTATCTCTGATAAGCCCACAGAATATTTTAACAGAATGTGACAAAGCGGTCAAGTGCATTTGCGAGATAAACCGACAAAATTTTAACAAGTATCAAAAAATCAAAAGCGGAGCACATACGCACTCCGCTCAGGTTTATAATTTTGTATGATTATTCAGCCTCGATAGCCTCGTAATCATCGGGGATAGTAATGCCCAGAGCCTTTGCACGCTCAGCATTGTACTTTTTGGTAGTAGCCTCAGCAAACTGTACCTCCATTGTGGAGATGTCAGCACCGTTTACGAGAATGTCATAAGCCATCTCGCCGGTCTTTTGACCGAGGTCATAATAGTTGATGGAGAGGGTTGCTACGCCGCAGCCGGAGCAGATGCCTTCCTCGCCGCATACAATCGGAGTACCCTTCTCGGTAGCTATGTTGTCAATGATACCGGTGTTGGAAGCAGCAGCGTTATCAGTCGGGATGTAGAGTACATCGCACTCATCGCAAGCAGCTGTAGCAACAGCAGCAATATCGTTAGAGTCTGAGAAGGTGTATTTCTTTACCTTATAGTCGGTCAGATAGGTTGAAATAGTGTCGCACTGATATTTTGAGTTCGGCTCAGCGGAGCAGTAAAGCAGACCAATATTTTTTGCATCAGGGAAGAGTTCCTTGATAATGTCAGCCTGACCGTCCAAAGGAGCAAGGTCAGCAGTACCGGATACGTTAAAGCCTGATGAACCTTTCCAGTCAGCGATATCCAGTGCAGTGCCGTAGTCTGTGATAGATGTACCCAAAACTGGGATTTCGGAAGTAGCTGTGAACGCAGCCTGCAGTGCAGGAGTAGCGTTTCCGAGGATGAGGTCAACACCGTCAGCTACAAACTGGTTAGCGATAGTAGTACAGGTAGCAGAGTCGCCCTGTGCGTTCTGTTCGTTAAAGGTTACCTTGTCGCCGAGTTTGTCGGTCAGGTAATCCTTAAATCCCTTTGTTGCCGCGTCAAGTGCAACGTGCTGAACTGTCTGGCAGATACCGATATTGTAGGTTCTGTCGCCGCCTGTACTAGCACAGCCTGCTAAAGCAGTAATCATCATGATTGCGAGTACAATTGCAAGAATTTTCTTCATTTTTTTCCTCCGTAAATTAAGATTCGCACTTTAAGACTTTATTGCTTTTATTTGCTAAAGTGCGTTAACTTTATTATACTACATATTTTATAATTTTCAATAGTTTTTTAAGAGTTTTTTAAAAACTTTGCCAAAACGCAAGAAATCAGTTTTGTTCAAAAACAAGATTTTTAGATATATAACTGTGCTGACAGCACGAGACATAAAGAAAGCCCTTGATTATAATAAAATCAAGGGCAATTTTTACTTTATAGGAAACTTCTCTGTAACGTACTGTAAAATTTTACGTAACTGATATTTGAAATGAAGATATAAACACACCCCTATAAAGAAAAAAATTTGTATTCTACGCTCAGTTTCTGCTTCGCAGAACGAGCGATGAGTGAAGAAAGCGTACAAGCACGCTTTCTTGTATAAGCATTATTTTATAATTCATCAAGATTTTCTGCTAATAGTCTTACGGTGTTAAGGAAGTAATCTGCTTTCTTTTTGTCGGTTTCTTTAAGAATAGGGTTAATGCTTTTCAATACATTTTCATTATCTGAAACGACGTCAAACAATAAATAATCAAGGCTTACATCAAGAGCTTTTGAAAGTCGTACTAATACATCAACTGACAGAATGCGTGTTCCTCTTTCTATATGCCCGATATGAGCAGCAGAAAGGTCGCATATCTCGCTTAACTGTTCTTGCGTCAGGTGTTTTTCTTTGCGTTTATTCTTAATTCTTTTACCAAGTGCTTTGTAATCAATATTTTTATCCATAAGTATAACCTCAAATCTATGTTTATTTTATACTTTTTTGGTGAAAATATAAATTTACTAATAGCATTTATATTGACTATAAGCATTGTTAATGTTAATATTAATAATATAATAAAAATTTTTTCTTATGAAAGGAGATTTATTTATGAAATGGTTTAAAAAGTCAATTAGTATTGTTTTGTCCTTACTAATGATAATCAGCGTATTTACAGTCATACCGTTATCTGTAGGAGCAGCTACTTATAGTACAATTGTTAATGGGATTGAGTATGATTACACCCTCAATTCTGACGGAACAGCAAATCTTAAATGCTATGACGAAGATATTCCTTATAGTAAACGTAAATCAATCACTTTACCGAAAAAATTAAATGGACATAAAGTTATTTCCATTGATTATTTGGGAGGTGACTTTTATGATGTAGAAAAAGTTGTAATTCCTGAAGGGGTAAAGAAAATAGGATATCAAGCATTCAATGCATGTGCATACTTAAAGGATATAAAATTCCCCAGTACAATTGAAACAATAGAATATTTTTCTTTTATAGATGAGACCCTATGGTATGAAAAACAGCCTGCCGGAGTTATATATATAGGAAAAGTCTTGTTTGCATTTAATGATAAAGAGGGGGAAGTTCAAGCACCTGAAAATATAAAAATTAAAAGCGGAACAAAAACAATTGCACCGCATGCATTTGATTATTGCGAAACAATAAAGAGTGTTTCGATTCCCAATACAGTAAGAACAATTGGGAATGCCGCGTTTTACAGATGTACTGAACTTACAAATCTGATTATTCCTCTCACAACAACATCTATCGGCTCGAATGCCTTTGAAGATTGCTCAAATTTAAAAGATTTGTACATAACAAACAAAGAATGTAAAATAGGCGATACACTTAAAATTTCTAATAATTTAACTATACATGGAGCAAAAGGTTCGACGGCACAAAAATTTGCAACAAAATATAATTATACTTTTTCGAAACTACCTAAAATTACTTTGAGCAAAACTAAATATAATTATAACGGTAAGGTTAAAAAGCCTTCTGCAAAAGTTAGTACGTACTCAGGAAAGGTATTAAAGAAAGGCGTAGATTATACCCTTTCTTATTCCAAAGGTAGAAAAAATATCGGAACATATAATGTTATCGCAACTCTGAAAGGGAAATATAAAGGAATAATATACGCAAGTTTTGATATTTTCCCTGCGGCTCCTAAAATTAAGAAAGTAAAAGCAAATAAAAATGGTTTTACGGCATATATAAAAATACCCAAAGGGATTAAAAATTTTTCCGTAGAATACTCACAAAGTAAAAAGTTCAAAAAAGGGCACTATGGGTATACGGTTTTCAGTAAAAGAAAATCAAAGGTGAAAATTAACTGGTTGATAGGCGGTAAAAAATACTATGTAAGATTAGTATGTACAAAAACGGTAGGAGATTATATATATTCTTCAGATTATTCAAAAATCAAATCAGTAAGAACGAAAAAGTGAAGATATTTAACGTTTAAGAACTAATATTTTAGATTTCGAAGGGAGTTTTATTGTGAAATGTATTAAAAAATTAATTAGTATGGTTTTATCAATGCTAATTGTAATGGTGGCGTTTGTTGGATGTACGGGTGACAGCATTCAGACAAACGGAGAAAAGATTTTAATGTCAATAAAAGCAAGCGATTCACTTGAATTATCCGAGCTTGATTTATTGAATTTGGTTTTTGATTCTCTTGAATGCTCATACGAAAAGGTTGACACAACGGATTATCCGGGTGAAGTGTCGGACAACACCTTTTTATTTAAGTACAGTGTAAAATATACTGATGACGGTGAGGATAAAAGCGGAGAAATTTATTATCTCATAGACCTTGATACAAATAAAGTATTTAAAGGAGGTTATCCGCGATATCCTGATATTCCGGAAGAGGATGAAATGGATTACTATAAATGGTGGTATTCCACATATCAGCAATATGATACAGAGTATAGTTTGGATGCCTCTGTTGCGAAGGACTCTGCAGTAGCTTTTATTAATTTTGGAGTTTCTGATGGATATACAGAACAGGAGGCTATTACTCGATACATCGAGCAATATGATAAATAAAACTAAGGTATAATGAGGTGAAAGCATAGGTATGAATAAGTCATCTTCAAAAAAGGTCTTGTGGATTTCAATTGTATTATTGATTTTTGGAAGTCTATCTGCTGTAATCGCTCCTATACTGATTTCGCAAAGAAAGTCAGCAGCAGTTTTTGAGGTTACGAGGGCATTTAGGGGGGAGACTGCTGCGAATTTTGAACGTTTTATAAATTACGATTTCCCAGTCTGTTTATTTTTTGTAGGAATTATTCTGCTGATTACGGGTTTTGTATTTATGATTTTATATTGTTTTAAATTTATAAACTCTATGGACAAACCGTATTCGCAAAAGTTTTATTTAATTGCATCAGGGTCTCTTTTTCTTTCAATTCTTTCATTAATTTATTACACTAT
This sequence comes from Ruminococcus sp., assembly GCA_022510985.1. Classification (GTDB taxonomy): domain Bacteria; phylum Bacillota; class Clostridia; order Oscillospirales; family Acutalibacteraceae; genus Ruminococcoides. Next base: position 6,101 of record JAFLSL010000020.1, read on the forward strand.
TCATCCATATAGTTTTGGAGGAATTATGTATCCTGTATTTGTTGTTTTGACTATAGTTGCAATAGTCTTTATTATTTTAGGAATTGTAAATTCAAATAGAACAAAAAATTCTTAGGAGGAAACAAATATGTCATTTTGTCAGAAATGTGGAACACAATTAGTAGCCGAGGCACAGTTTTGTCCGTCTTGCGGAACACCTGTAGTAAATCAAGCAACACAAACTCAGAGTGTTCAACAGACTGCTCAAACTGAGCAGGAGCAAGTAAATTACCAGCAACCTGTTCAACCGCAGTATCAGCAGCCTACATATCAGTATCAGCAAGGTGCTCAGCCTCAGTATCAACAGCCTGCATATCAATATCAAGGTCCTGTTCCGTCTCAATATCCACCCGTGCTTGAAAACTTTACTAAGAAAGTAAAGGTAGAAGGCATTATTTGGATTGTGATAGCCTCTTTACAAGCTATATTTGCACTTTATTGTTTTTCTAACGGTGCAACGTTAAGCTCAAGTTACTATTTTAGAGAACAGGCTTCTCAGTGCTATTTTTACGGAGTGGTTCTTGCCATTGTTGCGGTTATCAACTTTATTGTTGCATCAAGGGACATAAAAAACAGCAAGCTTTACCTCGAGAAACCTGTTGGAATTGTAAAAAAATATAAACCTATCGGCGGTTACATTATAAACATTATTTACAATGTTCTTTTCGGTGGTTTATTTGGTGTTGTAGGTTCCATATATGGTTTCTATGTAAGAAGTCTTGTAACGAATAATGAAGCAGAGTTTCTTAGTTATGAACAACAGTATCTCTCTAAGCAAAACAACTAAATAAATAAAGGACCGAGTATTAAACAATAATACTCAGTCCTTTTGCTTATGTTAAATATTTATTAAATTTAAAGATCTAATTCAATGTTTCCTCGTCGTTCTCAAATAATGTTTCGTTAATCTCCATAACGCTTTTGTCGTTGTTTATACCGATAATAATTATGCTGTCACGCTTTACTCTCGGATATAGCGGTAGCAATCCAGCGAGTTTTAATAAGCCGTTAGTATCATCAACGGACAGGCTCATTCCGACAGAAAGACAAATCAGTTTATCTCTGTTCGGTGATGATTTAAGTCCCGAAAACAGTTGATATGCGTAGTTTTCGTTAAGCTCGGATTTTCTGATAACCTCTGCTTTAGTCAGTCCTTTTTCGCTAATTAAATCGCAAAGATATTCAGATAACGATTTGCTAATCATATATTCCTTGTTTGCGTTTTGGTATTCCTTAAAGCTGTTAAAATTTTCAAGCTCTTTTAATAGCTCGGTTGTTGATTTTTGTATCATTTCAGTAACCCCTTAAAATAAATCTGTTCAAATACATTTTAACATGCTATAATAAAATAAGCAATAATTACTTGGAGCAACAGTATGGATAATAGCTGGATTGAAAAGGTTCTTGACGAAAAATATCAACTCGTTAAGGTGCTGAAAAATACAGATAAAACGAAAATTTTTGTACTTAGAAACAAAGAACTCGGCAAAGAACTTGTTAAACGCTTTGTGGACGGTTCAGGAGAGGTTTATTCTGTTTTGCAAACCCTTTTTCACCCGAATATCTCAAACGTATATGAGGCGTTTAAAAGCGAAACAGGCGTTGTGGTGCTTGAAGAATATATTGACGGGCAGACGGTTGCCGAATATTTAAAAGATAACTTATACACACCGAGTGGAGTAAAAGCTATAATAGGTTCATTATGCGACGCTCTCGATTTTCTACACTCAAACAAAATCATACATAAGGATATTAAACCTGAAAATGTTATGATAGACAATAACGGAGTTGTAAGACTGATTGACTTTGATGCCGCAAGGATATATAAACCGTATCAAAGCGAGGATACAAAAATTCTCGGTACAACAGGTTTTGCCGCTCCCGAGCAATACGGGCTTAATCAGACCGATGATCGCACGGATATTTATGCTCTAGGTGTGCTGATGAATGTAATGTTGACGGGAGAACCGCCTGAGAGAAAGCTATACAACGGTAAACTGAGAAAAGTGATTGTAAAATGCACTCAAAGCATACCTGATAATCGCTATCAGAATGCAAAAGAGTTAAAAAGAAATCTATGAAATTTTTTATTAAGATATATGAGGTGAAAAATGAGTAAATTCTGTATTTTTTGCGGTAAGGAAAATGATAACGACGCGGATTTTTGCATTTTCTGCGGAAAAGATATTTCTAAATCGTTCCCCAAAGACGTTATTCAAAATTCGAATCATATAAACACTTTAACTCCTACTGATAAGAAAAAAGGCAGTAAAAAAATTATAATGATATCCGTTGCCACAGTTCTGGTAATTGCAATTCTTGCAACAGTTGGGATAATCTTTGTAAAACAGAATAAAGATGAACCTACGGAGGCTACAGAAACCACCGCTTCGTCTACTCAGGCAGAAGAAACCGCTACAATTACCACTAACGGAGAACGTGTAAGCTTCGGCTGCTTTGATGACGAATTTTCTGTAATTCTTCCTGACGATTATTGTTATGAAATAAAATACGGAAAGATTTATTTTTACGAAAAGTACAACTATAACAACAAAATTGAGGATACAGATTATGGATACATTGGCTGTATATCCTCTATGACGGATTCTGAGGTAGAGGATTATGGACCGGGTATAACCATTTTAGGTACAGCAAATGATATGAGTTATGTTTTTCAAAAGCCAAGCGGTTTTGGAATATCTGATGATAAAACCGGCAACGAAAAACTGTCAAAAGCATTAAAAAAATCAGAAACAATTATAAATTCATTTGAATTTGTTGAAAATTCAGACAAAGTATCATCTTCAACTCTTTCAGGAGAGAGAACCTATTTTAACGACGGATATTCTTTGATATTGCCGAACGATTGGGTTTATGAAGAAACAGATAACGGAGTATTCTTTTATGACACCTACAATTACGGGAGCGTGGAAGGCGGATTACTGATTTATATTGTTAAAATAACAAGTGACGAAGAGAATGAGTATTCAAGTATGTATCAAAAAATAAAAGAAAATAATCAATTCAGTTATTGGTATATGGAAGCCAGGGATGTTGCATATAATCCAGACAATAAAACCTCTGAGGAAAAATACAGACAAGCTTATAATGAAATTCAGAATGTTTTATCTTCCTTTACTTGTACTAACTGATAAAAGCCCCGTAACAGGGGCTTTTTTGCTTGCGGAAATTAATTTATAGTATTATAATAATTATATCAGGGGGTAGGATTATGGAAACAAAGTTCTGTAAAAAATGCGGAAAAAAGCTTCCGTTGGAATCAGCCTTTTGTCCTTACTGTATGACAAAGCTGATTGAGGTTGAAACCGCTGAGCCTATAAAAGTGAAAAAGAAATTCCCTGTTATATATATCGCAGTAATCTCTGCTTTTATTATAATTGCACTTGCAGTAGCAATATTTTTTCTATTTCAATTTAATTCAAATAAAAGTAATAAAGTTGATTATTCATCATACCTCGGAGTATGGGGTAACGGAGAAAACGTTAACGACACTTCAAACGGGCAGAGTTTACTTGAAATCATTTCCGTAAAGGATAATATAGTTCGGTTTACTTTTACTTCGACATCTTCATCTATGAAAACTGCAACCATAGAAAATGTAACCTGCGAGATTATTGACGGTGTAGGAAGATTTACATTTGACGAGGACGGTTGGTTTAATAAGGGAGTAGGGAAAATAAAATTTCTCGATGATGAAATATTTATTGAGAATACAATTACAGAAAAATATGAATATGCTTTGTGGGATATAGGCGGTTCGTATTATTTACAAAAAATGGATAGTTCAATTGTTAATTTCAAATGGCTTCTTGGAGAGAATTTCAAAGATCATAAAGGTAGCTTCGGAGAAGAAATAGCTGAAGCGAAACAAACTAACTCCGGTACAATCCATTGCTACAGTGACTTTAATGTTATTGTATCGGATAAAACAAACAAAATACTGTCTGTAGATGTTGATTACACTACTTCGCTGTCAAAATCTTTGCTTTCCTATGAAACGATAAATGGATACAGTAAATATGATGATGTTTATTCGCTCCTTGGAGAACCTCAGCGTAATAAAATATCCGAAGGCTTTGTTGAATATGCAGTAGATAAAAATAAAAGAATTGAATTTAAATTTGATAATGATTTAAATGTTATTTCATTTTCCTACCGTTTAAGTAATTAAGAAATGTATAATAGCCAAAAAGACTGAGTAATGTAGAATTGCTCAGCCTTTTTTTGTTAGATAAATTGGTATTATCAAATAACCTGAATTTATGGTGAATCAGGCAATTTTCAGAGCTTTATGGG
>JAFLSL010000200.1 GCA_022510985.1 Ruminococcus sp.
ACATAGTCTTTCCTCCTTATTCGTCATCGGTAAACTGCGAGAGAGCCTTTAAGCTTCCGCTGTTTAAATCTCTTATATCCTTAACGCCGTACTTCATCATTACAAGTCTTGTAAGTCCTAAACCGAACGCAAAGCCTGTGTACTCGTCGGGGTCAATTCCGCCTTCTTTAAGTACCTCGGGATGAATCATACCGCAGGGGCAAAGCTCCAGCCAACCGCTTCTGTTACAGCTCGGACAACCCGAACCGCCGCAGATAAGGCAGTTAATATCAAGCTCAAATCCTGGCTCGACAAAGGGGAAGAAGCCGGGGCGAAGCCTTACCTTGATATCTTTTCTGAACACCTCGGAAAGCATAGTTTTCATAAAGTAAATAAGGTTTGAAATACTTATATCCTTATCAACCATAACGCCTTCCATCTGGAAAAAGGTGTTTTCGTGAGTAGCGTCGGTTGCTTCGTTTCTGAAGCAACGTCCTGGGAAAATAGCCTTAATCGGAGTTCCGTTTTGGATAAGTCTTTTTCCGTATTTTTTAATGATTGCATTCTGAGCGGCTGAGGTCTGCGATTTTAACAGCTGACCGTTTTCAAGATAGTAGGTATCCTGCATATCTCTTGCAGGGTGATGCTTAGGAATGTTAAGAGATTCAAAGCATTCGTAATCGGTTACAACCTCGGAGTAATCCTCAACTGTAAAGCCCATAGATTTAAAGATAGTTTCGCACTGTCGTTGAACTAAAGTAATCGGATGATATGAGCCTCTTGTGAGGTCAACGGGAGTTGTAATATCAAACTGAGGCATAGCCTTAATCTCAGCCTCAATTTCTTTTTCCTTAAGCTCCTTTGTCTTGTCCTCAATAGCCTGAGCAACAGAATTTTTAAGCTCGTTAACTTTCTTTCCGAATTCCTTTCTCTCCTCGTTAGAAAGGTCCTTCATACCCTTTAAAAGCTCTGTAACGCTGCCTTTTTTTCCTAGATAAGAAACCCTTGTCTTATCAAGGTCAATAAGGTTCTGGATTTTTGAAAGCTCCGTTTCAAGAGCCTGTTTCAGATTAATAATCTTATCGTCCATAATTACCTCCATAATTATTATATAAAAATAAAAGCCCCTTTGAAAACCTCAAAGGGACGAATAAAATCCGCGGTACCACCCTGTTTTTTGCACCATAAAGAGCAAACACTCCGTTGACCTGTAACGGTGTCAGCCGTTGAAGCCTACTTTAAAATTTTCAGCCTCACCACTCGGAAGGGAACTTCATATTTTCAGCTAAGATATGTGCTTTCAGCCGTGGCACATATTCTCTTTACAAAGCATTTAAAAATACTACTTTCTTCGTCAATGTGTTATCTTTGTGTATTTTACCATTTTAATTCTAAATATGCAAGAGTTTATTGAAAAAATTTATCCGTTATGATATCATATCTAAGTAGTTTATTATTAAGGAGAGCAAAATGAACGATATTTTTATAGAACAGCTTGTCAAGAAAAAGAGAACAATGAAAGACCGTATTATATTTATTGCGATAATAATAATGGTAATTCTGATTCCGTTAACATTTATTGCACTTGCTACGCAAAAGCTTATCATCGCTTATTTTATCTATATAGCAGTTTTTCTTTTGTTTTTCGGAATATGGCTTGTATGGTTTGTACGCTCACATCAGAATGTCGAGTTTGAATATCAAATGGTACAGGATACCTTGGTTGTAAGTAAAATAATTGCTAAACGTAAACGCAAGGAGATAATGAAACTTGATGTGCGTTTAATCGACCTTCTTTTAAAAGGCGATGAGCCTGAACTTCAAAAACTCAACTTCGCTAAGGTTTATGACGCGGCTGTTCATTCCTCCGACGATAAAAACACAACCTATGCGGTTTATCAGCACGCCGTATACGGACGCTGTGCTTTGATGTTTAATCCAAATGAAAAGGTATTAAATGCAATGAAACCCTATTTGAAAAAGGAAATTGTACTGAAAGTTTTTTATAACAGAGGCTGATTATGTACTACCCGATTGACAAAAACCTCGTAAAAGCAACGATAAAAAAGCGTAAGGCAGACGCTGATAAAACTACAATCGGAAGTCTGCTCTCAATCTGCGGCAGCTACTCAATGGCAGGAGCTGCAATAATGTCAGCAAAATCCGCCCTCAGAAGCGGTATCGGACTTTTAAAGCTCGCTGTTCCCAAATCAATTTATCCGATAGTCGCCTCTGTTGTTCCCGAGGCAGTATTTTATCCTATTGACGATAATTTCCTATCTGACTTTGATTTTGCCGAGAAATCAAAATACTGCGGAGCAATCCTCATCGGGTGCGGACTTTCCGTAAATGACGCAACAAGAGAGCTTGTAAAGGATGTAATTTTAAAAAGCAAAATTCCGCTTATCCTCGATGCCGACGCACTTAACATTGTTTCCGAGAATACATCTATTTTAATGATGGCAAAGGCACCGATTATCATAACACCCCACGATAGAGAATTTGCCCGAATGGTTGGCTGTTATCCTGAAATGTTAAAGCAAAACAGGGAAGAGCTGGCACTGAAATTCTCACAGCGTTACAATGTTATTGTCGTTTTAAAAGGTCATAAAACCATTGTTGCAAACCCAAACGGAGATGTTTTGTATAACGAAGAGCTGGGAAATCCGGGAATGGCAACGGGCGGTAGCGGTGATGTTTTAGCGGGGATTATTTCTTCGCTTATCGCTCAGGGATTTGATCCGTTTAAATCAGCTTGCAGCGGTGTGTATATCCACGCTCTGGCGGGAGATATGGCAAAGGAAAAATTCGGTGAAATCTCAATGCTTCCGACCGATATTATAGATTGCCTTCCAAGTGCCTTTAAAATGATTGATAATTCATAAAAATAAAACATATAATTCAGCAGAGGTGATTTTATGAAAAAACTACCCCTGCTGTTTTTTTGTATAATTTTTCTTTTTTGCGGGTGTTCCGATTCTCCGAAAGCTCCCGTAGAAAATTTTTCGGCTGAAATATCGACAAGCTTAAACGGAATAAAAATTAAAGATTATATAATTTCCAATGCAAATGATTTTATTGTTATTA
>JAFLSL010000201.1 GCA_022510985.1 Ruminococcus sp.
CACAACATAGTCTGCGTCATTAATAATTAGATCCAATGCGAACTCTGTTTTACTTTTACCATCGAACTCTAAATCTTTTTCTGAAGGTGACTCTTTGAGTTTGTAGTAATCCCTATTGACATTTTTAATAGCCTCCTCTAAGGACCGCCCGCACAAGCCGTTTTCAGAAGTCTGATATTCAATATGTATTCTCCCCAACGTTTTCTTGTCTTTTCCCAATGACGTTATATCCGAAAATTCTATTTTAGCGTCAGCTTCTAATCCTTTAGTTTTACGAATCCAATATTGAATCGTTGCATTGGAAGTTGTTTCACCATCTTGAACTAAAGACTTTTTACCTTCCTTGATTGGATCAATATCTGTAATGATTAATCCCGGTATACCCAAGAACTCCAAAAACTTAATAAATTTAAAAGCATAAGCTCCACCGACCTCAACCAAAGTATAATACTGTGATTTAAGTTTAAACCCATTTGTTTTGCATTTGTTGATAATATCTGGTAGCAATATTCTTTCGGCTGCACCCTCAATAAGGATTGCCTTATCGGCAAAGAATAAATCACATTTACTAATAGTAAGAAATTTTTTAATAAAACTGATATTTTTCGTGTCCTCTACAGCAAAGGCATTTAAATCTTTATAAATAACACCTTTTAAATTTTTTTGCGCATACCTTATTTTTGAAAAATCAATAGTATTTGCTATATGGGCTGAATGTGAAGTTATAAAAATCTGAATATGCTTATGTGATAATTTTTTAATAAATGATTCAAGATAGCTAATAAACGTTTGTTGCATTTGTGGATGCATATGGGCTTCGGGCTCTTCAATAAACAACAGAGGGATGCAAGATATTTTTTCTTGCTTTATGTAATCTGCAAATTCAGCCAACTGAAATTGTATTTTAATGAGATTTTTATAGCCCAATCCGTTATAATTACTAGGTAACCTATCTTCAGAATTTTTCTGTTTATATGTCAATTCACTACTGCCCTGTATGACACTTTCTAACGACACATTAGATAGAACGCCCAACTCCAGTTCTTCTGCATTTGGATATCCAAAATCAACTGTTTTGTTGACCATCTCACTAAGCAAGCCATCTGTAATATTTTGCATACTAGCGTTAGCCCCTTTAACGGCATCTCTTAATTGTGTAACTTTATCAGCTATATTAGTATCTACATCATTAATGTCCACTTTAAAATAATTGGAGATAACTGTTTTTAATGAAGAATCCCTGTTATTACCTGTTTCATCAAGATCTCTTTCTGCTGATATTGCGTAAATAGGAAATAACTCCTTTAATTCAGCTAAACTTTTATTTTGTATATCAGATTTGTTTGCCGGATTAATTGCTTTTACTGTCAAAGTCATCTTCTTGTGAAAATTTTTTGCTACAATATCTCTCAACACCACTTCTTCGAAGACAGGTTTTTTATCTTCAAATGTAATTAAACCTTCAAACATCCCCCGTAATTCTTGTTCAGTACATTTCAATTCATATTCCGCCAAAATATTAACTTCTGTTATTGTATCATCAACTTCTATTATAAATGGGGAGAGTGCACCTAAAAATTCTTCGTCATCCTCTTGCATATAATCAATAAAAAATTTAATAGAAGGTTTCGGCAATTTATCTAAGAACTTCTCGAAAGAAATTTTGTTTTTTAAAAAAAGCAAGAGTAATGAAAATGCATATTTTCGGTAACACAAAGGATAATCGTCATAACTAATACCTTCCACTTTTAAAATTTTATATAAAAAATCCATACAAGACGTTTTAGCAGTATTATTTCTACCTACTATTAAAGTTGTATCTTTATCCACATTTAAATCAGCATTAATCAACAGTCTGTAGTTACGTATCTCAAGTTTTTTTAAATACATATTTTCTCCTAAGTTTTGATATAATAGTTCACTTTAAATTTGATTTCTAAATTTAAGAATTATCATTTATATAATTAAGACGAAGAATCAAAGCTTTTTGTTACATAAAATAAATTTTGCAGATACGCTGAGCATATTTTCGATACCGAGAACTGCGCTGACGAATTCACAGTAGGCATATTCACGTCGTCACAAGCAAAAACAGCTGCTGAAGGCTTTCTTGGAAAATTTATTAAGATAGGACGGCAAATTTGCCGTCCTATCTTTTATTATTAATTTTTAAGCAAAAACAGATTAGGATCTTTATATCGATTATATATACCTACTGTATTTAATAATTCCTTTATTCGTTCTTCTTTTAAATCTGGATTTTGTATCACATCAATAAACAAACAAAGGAGCTGAACAGTAGTAAGTAAACAATGTTTACGAGCTACAGCATAATCAAGCATCTGATCGGGGAATGCTGGTTCCTCTCGTTCAAAAATAGGCAAATTGCAATATGAGTTGACTATTAACAAGGATTTAGGCACCCTACCAAAATCGGAATAAAATAGAGCTGCCCACTTTTCTAATTGAGCGGAATGCTTTTCTGCCGCACTTTTAGCTACACCTTTTATTTCACAAACTATATCTAGTCCATCATATGTAGCAATAATATCGCTCCTGCCTTTTTCTGACTCTTCAATGGCTAACCCCAATTCAGTTAAAACCTTCTTAACAATCTCTTCTAAAACAGCTCCAGTAGCTGTGACCAAGAGTTTATATCTTTGTACATTTTTAATATCTATTACACTCTCTTCAATCGAATTTGTTATTTCCTCTAGCTGCTTTTTTTCGGAGTCTAGTTTTTGATAAATATCTTTTTCATTAAAAATTGAAAACTCTCGTGTCCATTGAGGCAATTCAAAATCTTCTATTGAAGATGTAAGTTTCTCATTCAAAGCAAAGATTTCTTCTAAATAAATTTTCCCGTTAAGTTTCCAATGTTTCTTATCTTTATACCTATCTTCTAAATACGGAAATGGCAAAAAAATCAATTTACCGCTTCTATATTCTACTACTGCTGAAATAACCTTTTCGGTATTAGTAATTTTCAACAAAGGTATAGAATGTGGTATTGTAAAATAAGCAGCATAATAAAAAGCATATTCAGCTTCAT
>JAFLSL010000202.1 GCA_022510985.1 Ruminococcus sp.
TTTTTTAGGAAAACCTTATACACAATACTCTATTATATATACTATATATAATAGGTATACGTATAGACCGCCGGCGTATGTCGGCGGTTTTTCCTTTGTTATACCTTCTGCATACATTATATATAGCAATATTTTGCAGATTTTTGATTGTAACATTTTTAAAAATTTAAAAAATTTTTTCGACCGAAAAACCGCATAAAACCTGAATTTTTCTAAAAAATCGGCGAAAAAATATACATTAAATTAATGTTCAATAGGCATTAAATTTGTATAAATCAACGTAAAATTTGCTGAAAATCGCAAAAAACCCCCTGTTTTCCTAGATTTTTAAGATTTTATGCGGCTTTTGGAGAGTTGAGAAATCAGCCCCAAAACCCAATGGTTACAGAATTATTACAAAGGTTACAAGAAAGTAATAGGCGATTTCTTGCAGTTTTACCAAAAAATGAAACATTTTATTCTTAAAAGGAAGAAAATAAAATGCAATATGTCGGGAATATTGACGAATACCTCGTCATATTGCACAAAAACTCAATTTAGATTTTGTTGACAATTTTCTTTTTTGCACGTATAATTCTGTCGTAGCAAAAAACAAGGTCGATTTGGCTGCAAGTTTTGTTGCAAAATCTTTTCTTGAATACTAAGGAGAAATTTAATGGCAAGCACAGAAAATCAGCGTTCAGCCGTTAAGATCGTCACAGCCGTCGCTGTGGCAGCTATCGTATGGACATCTGTTTTTTCCGTATCAGCTCAGGCAATTTCTGACGAAAATTCAACCAATACGGAAACGCAAGTTAGCGATGAGCTTTTAGTTCTTCCTAACGGAGACGCAATTGTAAGTAACGAGTTCGGCGATATTGATATTGTTGACGGTGTTACTGTAGACATCAAAGTAGGAGCAAACGACTACAAAAGCTACGACGTTCCTAAGACAAACGTAGGCGACGCACTCGAGCACGCTAACATAAAGCTCGGTGAGTACGATACGGTAAACAAAAGCCTAAAGGCCAAGGTAGATGAAAACACAAAGATTAAAGTAAACCGTGTTTCATTTAAAAAGACAACAAAAACAAAGAAATTAATGTACAAGACAGTAAAGAAGAAAACATCTTCTTTATATGTCGGACAGAAAAAGGTTATCAAAAAGGGTAAAAAGGGAACAAAGAAAGTTACCTATACCAAGAAAATTGTTAACGGTAAGGTTACCAAGACAATCGTATCGGGTACAAAAATCACAAAGAAATCTTCTAAAAAGGTTGTACTCGTAGGTACAAAGCGTAAGAACTACAGAATGTACGCAAACAACCCGACATCCTTTAAGACAAAGTCATCAGGCGGAATCGGTACAATCTATGACCATAACGGCAAGAAAATTGCTTATAAAAAGGTTATATCAGGTCCCGCAACAGCGTACTCCGCCTCAGCAGGTGCACGCACCTCGGTCGGTGACAGCGTTCATATCGGCGGCGTGGCGGTTAATCCTAACGTTATCCCCTATGGTTCAAAGCTCTATATCGAAACCCCTGACGGTTCAATCGTTTACGGCTATGCTGTAGCAAACGATACAGGCGGATTTATACACACAAGCAACACCGTTGTTGATCTCTTTTTCCCAAGCGAAAGCACTTGTATTCAGTTTGGTAGAAGAAATGTAAAAATTTATGTGTTAGCATAAGGAAACGGCTCTTTTGATATGCACCCCAAAAGTTAGACACTTTTGGAGGTGCATAATTTTATGGCAAAAAAAGGAATAAAGCAAAAAAAGTATAGCGGAGAGTTCAAGATTAGTGTTATAATGGATATGCGAGAACACCATTTGAATTACCATGAAACGGTTAGAAAGTATGAATTAGGTAATGATCAAACAGGCGGAGCAAGAATGATGCTGCAAAGGTGGGAACGCATATACTTGGAAGAAGGAGCCGAAGGTCTGATGAAAGAAAGACGAGGCAGAGCTAGTTCCGCAGGAGGAACAAAGAAAGGCAGACCACCAAAGTTAGATAAAAAGGTTGAAGAAGATTTAATTGCCGAGAACCAACGCTTACGAATGGAGATAGAATACTTAAAAAAACTAGATGCCTTAGTTCAGAAAAGAGAGCAAGAAGAAGCGAAAAAGCAGCAATAGTCAATGAATTAAGGCAAAGATATCCGCTAAAGGACTTGCTGCAGTTGTCGGGTTTGGCAAGAAGCACATTCTATTACTATCTGAAACGCCAAAGTACAGATAAATACGAAAGAGAAAAACGAGAAATCGTTGATATATTCAACACCAACAAAGGTAGGTATGGATATCGTAGAGTTTTAACAGTATTGCGTAACAGAGGCTATTCGATCAACCATAAGACAGTATTAAAGATTATGAATAGTCTTGGACTGAAAGGCAAACAACGTAAAAATGATAAATACCATTCCTACAAGGGCAAGGTTGGTAAAGTTGCAGATAATCTGTTAAAGAGAGATTTCTATGCCGAAAAACCTTTTGAAAAATTAACAACTGATATTACACAATTCAAAGTTTGCAATGAGAAAGTATATTTATCTCCAATTATGGATTTATACAATAGAGAAATTATCTCATATTCAATTTCATTAAGCCCGAATTTAGAACAAATACGAGAAATGTTAAAGGGTTTATTTGACAAGCTTCCTGCTGATGCAACACCCTTGTTTCATTCGGATCAGGGGTGGCAATATCAACACGCAGAATACCAACGATTATTATCTGAGCATAATATTACGCAAAGTATGTCCAGAAAGGGAAACTGTATGGATAACGGAGCTATGGAGAACTTTTTTGGCAGACTGAAAGTTGAAATGTTTTACGGTGAAAAATTTGAAAGTGTTAACACTTTCATTGATGAATTAAAACGATACATAGATTACTACAACAATGACAGAATTTCTTTGAAATTAAAAGGAATGAGCCCGGTACTGTACCGAACTCATTCGCAATCAATTTAATATTTATTTTTGTCTAATCTTTGGGGTTCACTTCACAGTGAACAGCCCGTTTAAGATTTTAATTACTATTTTACCTTTACCTTTAATTTA
>JAFLSL010000203.1 GCA_022510985.1 Ruminococcus sp.
ACGATTGATAGAAAAGGAAATGAAATATATAAAGTAGACAGTGAATATGAGTTAGGCACTCATAGCCCTACACTGTACAAAAACCTAATACCCGTTAGAAAAGATAACTTATATGGATTTATTGATATGTTGGGTAATGAAGTTGTACCTTTAAAATACAACAGCATAAGTAATGATTTTATAAATGGATATGCCTGTGTAGCAATCGGTGAAAATTATGGAGTCATTAATACAAAAGATGAGAATATAATTCCTTTTGAATATAGTTCTATCGATCCTTTTGATCAATGCGGATTAGCTATAGCACAATTAAGCGGGAATACAAGTGAAAGAGTTATTATTGATTTAGCAGGAAATATTACGTATAGAACTACAAATTCATTATACGCTCTTGGCGGCGGATATTTTCGTGAAGACGATGACATTATATATATCACAGCAGATAGTAATATTTAAAAATCACTGCTAAAAAACTAACATTACATTTATATAAATATTCAACAAAATTATCAAAACGGATTATAAAAAACACCCTGAATGTTCATACATTCAGGGTGTTTCCTATTAAATATAGAGTTTTTGTCATATCCAAAGTCAGATAAGATAGAAAGGGTTCGTGGGATATGTTTGTTAAATAGGGACTTTACGAACTGACGTGGATACTTAAAAAATTAGGCGAGAGAGTAGGTAACGAAAACGTCTTTAAAGTCCTTATCGGCTCTATACTTTTCAGGGATACTTTCAAAATCGGACTTGTTAATCTCGCTGAATTTGCCGATTGTTGTGCCGAGCTTTATATCCTGCGACTGTTCTGAGCCGTCCTTGAATTTAATTGTACAGTGAATCACCTGATTGCCGAGCATCTTGTCGATGCAGACTTTCTCAGCTTCGAGAAGATTTTCGTTACCGGACAGATTGAAAAGCTCGTCCTTATGCTCTTTGAGATAATTTTGCTCTGTCTTGCTCAGTTGAGTGCTCGTTCCGACGAGAGAAATAGAAGTGCCTTCGGGAAGTTGCTTATCATAGCTTAGTGTGATTGAGGAATAGTGTTTAGTTCTGTAATTCTGAGCAGGGTCATATTCGTCGTAGCTTCCTGTCATCGGGTTTTCGCCCTTGTGTTCTTCCTCTTCTTCTTTTAATTTCTCTTTAAGATATTTTTGATCTTCAGCAGTATATGATATGGTTTCGGGTGTGTTAATAACCTTGTTGTTTTCTTTACCGCTGATTACAGGATTACTGTTTTTGTAATAGCTTACGGACAAAGCACCGGTGTCTACCGAGTAGGAAACAGTATCGATGTTCTGACCTTTACAGTTAACAGGAAGGTCAAGGCAATAGCCGACTTCGTCATTATCTCCTTCGCCGTAGCTGAACCCATTTGCTCCGCTTGTGCTTATTTTTGCGGAATTGGTTTCAGTGATTTCTGCGGCATTAACAGTCAAAACAAATGAGTTTTTAGGTGTTACGATGTTGTAGCCGATTGTTCCGCCTATTGCGACAAGAGCAGCAAGCGATGCGGCAACTACGCCCTTGAATTTAAACTTTTTCATATTAATAATTTTCTCCTTGTTGTCAAAATTTCTAACGGTATCGAGCATTCTGTTTACTGCTCTTTCGGGAGCCTTGATGCTGTCGACCGTATTGGTATAGGTGTTTTTACTCATTATTATATCCTCCTTCAGTAAGTATGTTTTTTAGTTTTATTCTTGCACGTCTGAGTGCGGAGCTGACGGTGTTTGGCTTTTTGTTGAGTATCCGTGCAATTTCCGCTATAGTGTAGGATTCATAGTAATAAAGGTAAATTATATTTCTGTCGGTTTTAGACAGTTGCCATATTTCCTCCATAACTCCCTTGTGTTCGGGTGCTTCAAGGTGCAGGTAATCATCAATGCTTTCGCGTCGGTTTTGCCATACAAGCCGGCGAAAGCTGTTGCATTTATTTATTGTAACTCTGATAAGCCAGAATTTTATGTAACTGCTGTCCTTTTCCGGAGGGCATTTTGTAAGGAGTTCAATGCAAACTTCCTGCATTATATCCTCGGCATCTGCCGTGTTTTTCAGATTATGAATCGCTATGCGATAAATCATATCCGAATATTCTTTTATTAATTCTTCAGCTTTTTCGGTACCGATTTTCGTTTAGATTACCTCCTTTCACCTATAACACGTTTTACGTGTGTATTTTTCGTGCATAAATTTAAAATTTTTTGATATCGTACTTTAAATTGATTTTTATTTTCAAAAATAAAAAAAGGCAGATAGAGAATTTTTGCATCCATTCAGGCACAAAATGTTCACTATCTGACCGATTTTTATGATTTGCTTTCTTACGAATTAAAGTATTCCTCTACGCTGTGAACCGAGTTTGCTCCGTCAGCTACGGCGGTGCTTATCTGGCGAAGTCGCTTTGTGCGAACGTCGCCCGCGGCAAAAATTCCGTCACACGAGGTTTTACAGCTTTCGTCCGCTGTGATAAAACCGTTTTCCGTATCAACAATTTTGTCTAGCAAGGATGAATTTGCCTCTGCTCCGACAGCTATGAACACGCCGTCAACCGCAAGCTCCTCGCCGTTTTTTAGCCTGAGCCTTTCAACCTTGTTTTCACCGATGATTTCCTCAACTTCATTGTTGTAGAAAATTTTGATTTTATCATTCTTTATAACTTTGTCCTGGAGATTTTTCGCCCCGCGGAATTCGTCGCGGCGGTGGATAAGATTAACCTCGCTGCAAATGTTGGCGAGATAGAGTGCGTCCTCAAGGGCAACGTTGCCGCCGCCCACAACAGCGACATGCTTGTTTCTGAAAAAGTTTCCGTCACAGGTTGCACAGTAGCTCACGCCCTTGCCGATAAGCGTGGACTCGCCCTTAGCTCCGAGCTTTCTCGGGGTTGCACCTGTTGCAAAAATTATCGTCTTAGTTTCAATTTCTGTCTTTTTGCATTTAACAGAGAAACCGCCGTCAATTTTCTCAATCGAGATAATCTCGTCGTTTAAAAATTCTGCACCTGCTTTTTCTGCGTGCTTTCTGAAACTCTGC
>JAFLSL010000204.1 GCA_022510985.1 Ruminococcus sp.
ACAAATTAATAGGACAGCGTCTTTCGATTGTTGACGATACTCCGGGCGTTACAAGAGATCGTATCTACGGCGAGCTTGAGTGGCAAAACCGCAAGGCGATTGTTATTGATACAGGCGGTATTGAGCCTAAGTCCGACGACATAATTCTTTCTCAGATGCGTCGTCAGGCACAGCTTGCGATAGACACCGCTCAGGTGATTATCCTTGTTTCGGATATGAAAGCGGGACTTGTTGCTACGGATTTAGACGTGGCAAATATGCTCCAGAAGTCGGGTAAACCGATTGTGCTTTGCGTTAATAAATGTGATTCTATCGGAGAGCCTGAACCCGAATTCTATGAGTTTTATAACCTCGGAATCGGTGATCCCATTCAGGTTTCTGCGGTTCACGGACACGGTACGGGCGATCTTTTGGACGAAGTGTTTTCGCATCTTCCGGCTGATGATGAGCAGGACGAGGACGACACTGTTATTAACGTTGCGGTTATCGGCAAGCCGAATGTCGGAAAAAGCTCACTCATAAATTATATAACGAGCGAGGACAGATGTATCGTTTCCGATATTGCAGGCACAACGAGAGATAGCATTGACACCAAGGTAGAAAATAAATTCGGAAAGTATAATTTTATTGATACTGCGGGAATTCGCCGAAAGAGCAGAATCGTTGACGAAATTGAAAAGTACAGTATCATCAGAGCCAAAATGGCGATTGAGAGAAGTGACGTTTGCGTTATTATGATTGACGCTGAAATCGGCTGTACCGAACAGGATACAAAGGTTGCCGGACTTGCTCTTGAGGCAGGAAAGGCTTGCATTATCGCCGTTAATAAATGGGATGCTATCGAAAAAGACAACAAGACTATGCAAAACTTTAAAAAGCGTATCGACATTGATTTTGCGTTTATGTCGTGGGCACCTAATGTTTTTATTTCGGCAAAAACGGGGCAAAGGATAGATAACCTCTTTACCCTTATCAATACCGTCGCGGCGAATAACTCAATGCGTATAAAAACGGGTACATTAAATGAGCTTTTGGCTCAGATTACAACGAGAGTTCAACCGCCCACGGATAAGGGTAAGCGTTTGAAAATCTTTTATATGACACAGCCTTCCACAAAGCCCCCAACCTTTGTAAGCTTTTGTAACAATAAGGAATTGTTCCATTTTTCATATCAGAGATATATCGAAAACCGTATTCGCGAGACATTTGCGTTAAGCGGTACTCCTATTAGAATGATTATTCGTGAGAGAGGGGAAAAGTAATGAGTAGTTTGGATATGCTTTGTTCGGGTTGGTATATTATACTTGCGTCTTTCGTTTTAGCTTATTTGCTCGGAAGTGTTAATACTGCTGTAATTGTAACGTGGTTAGCGACCGGCGGCAAAAAGGATATTCGCGATATGGGCAGCAAAAATGCGGGTTTTACGAATGTACTTCGTTCAGTCGGGAAAGTTCCCGCAATTTTGACTATTGTGTTTGATTTGTTAAAGTCGGTAATTGCAGTTTTAGTAGGCGGTTATCTGTTTACGGTTGTGTTTACCGGCTCAAACGATATCAACGGAATTGTTTTAATCGGAAAATATATCTGTGGTTTTTTCTGTATTTTAGGTCACAGTTTTCCTGTGTATTTTCACTTTAAGGGCGGTAAGGGTATAGTTACCGCTGCGGGTATGATGCTTGTTGCTGACTGGAGAGTTTTTGTAATAATACTCGTTACGTTTTTAATCGTGTTTATTTTTACAAAAATAATTTCTCTTGCGAGTATCACCTGTGCGTGTCTTTTCCCTGTGTACACTTTTGTGATGGCATTCTTTATTGATTATATGAATTTTGGTTATCCGTTTACATATGTAATAGTGTGCGTTATTATAGCGGCTTTGATTTCACTTTTCGTTGTCTTAAAGCATAGCTCGAATATAAAACGCCTTTTAGCAGGAGAAGAAAAGAAAATTACGGCAAAAAAATAATTCATAAGTGTTGAATTTTGATTTTAGATGTACTATTATATTTATGTACTAATTAATTAAACGGAGAATTACTATGAGTGACTGTATTTTTTGCAAAATAGTTGACGGCTCTATTCCGTCAAAAAAGGTTTATGAGGACGATAAAATGGTGGCGTTCTATGACCTTGAGCCTCAGGCTCCCGTTCATATTGTTATGATTCCGAAAACTCATATCGCCAGTGCAAATGAGCTTGATGAGCATAACAGCCCGGCTGTTGCTCACATCTTCTCTAAGGTTCCCGAAATAGCTAAATCGCTCGGGTTAAACGGCGGTTACCGCGTTGTAAATAATTGCGGAGCTGATGCGGGACAGACGGTGTTTCATATTCACTTCCACCTTTTAGGCGGAGAAACTTTAGGAACAATGGTATAATTTTTTGCGGAGGATTAAAATGGGTAAAACTTATAAAATGACAATTGCAGGCTGTGAGCGTGAGCTTCCGCTTTGCGAGGTTAGCGAAAATTTAGATATTGCTGCTTTTATTATGTTCGGAGACGTTGAGGTTACTGTTGCAAGTGCAAGAGAGCTTCTCAAAAAGTCTCCCGAGCATGATGTAATCGTTACGGCTGAGGCTAAGGGAATTCCTCTCGGCTATGAAATGGCTCGTCAGGAAAATAAAGACTATGTTGTTGCTCGAAAAGGCTTAAAGGTTTATATGCCTGAGTACGTCAACGTTGAGGTTCGTTCAATTACAACATTATCTCTTCAAAAGCTCTATGTTGGTACTGATGATATTAATAAAATCAAAGGCAAGCGAGTTCTTATCGTTGACGACGTAATTTCTACCGGCGAGAGCCTTATCGCTCTTGAAAAGCTTGTTGAAAAGGCTGGCGGTAATACCGTAGGTAAAGTGGCTGTACTCGCTGAGGGTGACGCCGCTGAGCGTGACGATATTATTTTCCTCGAAAAACTTCCTGTGTTTCCTAAGTAAAAGTAAAGGATAGATTAAAATGACTAAACGACTGTTTGCGTATATCGGTTTAAGTATGCTGATTACCTTTGCAGTCGTTTTTTATTTTGGTATTTTA
>JAFLSL010000205.1 GCA_022510985.1 Ruminococcus sp.
GGTCTGCCTGACGGGATTTGAACCCACGATCTACAGAGTCGGAGTCTGTTGCATTATCCAGCTGTGCTACAGGCAGGTTTATATGTACATATACTACTACAATTCTTTTAAAAAGTCTACTCTTCGGCGGTGAGTGCATCCCAATCTTCATAGGCTTTTTCAAGCTCATTTTGTTTTTGTTCAAGAGCTTGTGTAAGCTCCATAAGTTTATTATAGTCGCTTGCTGTTTCGTCGCTTTGAAGCATATTATTAAGCTCCTCAATCTCCAAATCAAGCGTTTCGATAAGCTTTTCAAGCTTTTTTATATCATTCTTGCGTTTTCTTTCTTTTGCACGCTCTTGTTTTTCGAGCATATAATCATTCGGCTTTTTAACTTTTGCACCGCTCGTTTCGACAAAATTTTTCTTCACGGCAGAAGTTCTCTCGAGATAGTAGTCGTAGTTTCCCAGATACTCTGTTACACCTGATTTTTCAAGGCAGAGAATTCTCGTTGCAAGTCGGTTTATAAAATAACGGTCATGGCTTATGATAAGCATTGTACCGTCATAATTTTCGAGGGTGTTCTCGAGCTGTTCACGCGATGCACTGTCGAGATGGTTTGTCGGCTCGTCGAGCAAAAGCAAGTTGGAACCATCAAGCATAAGTTTCAGAAGGCTGACCCTTGCACGCTCTCCGCCGCTCATCTTGCCAAGCGGTTTAAAGACCTCGTCGCCTTTAAAAAGAAAGCTCCCGAGGCAGGTACGCACCTTAGTTTCACTCATATCGGGGAATGTATCCCACACCTCGTCTAAAGCGGTTTTGTTTAAATCAAGGTTACTTTGCATCTGGTCAAAGTAACCGACATCAACCTGTGCCCCAAAGTCCACGATACCGCTGTCGCACGAAATTCTTCCGAGCAACATATTAAAAAGCGTAGTTTTTCCGCAACCGTTTTCTCCGATTATAAAAACTCTCTCGCCCCTGCGGATGTGAAAATCAACATTTGAGAAAAGATGCTTTTCTCCAAAACTCTTCGATAAATCCGATGCGATAAGAACATCGTCGCCGCTTGTTCGTTTAGGCTCAAAACGCATATGAATTGTCTCAAGCTCTTTGTCAGGTGCTACCAGGCGTTCTTTTATTCTGTCCGCCTCTTTTTGTTTGCTTGCGGCAGTAATAAAATTACGCTCTCTGCCCCATCGTTTCTGTTGTTCAACAATCCCCTCAATACGCTTAATTTCTTTTATATCGTTCTCATATTTATTCGCAAGGCTCTCGGTATATGCCTGCTTTTTCTTTTTGAACTCGGTATAATTGCCCTTATACATCATTGTTTTTTTATGCTCAAGTTCAATCGTTTTATTCGTAACATTATCGAGAAAATATCTGTCGTGGCTTATTATAAGCATTGAGCCTTGAAAATCTTTAATGAAATTTTCAAGCCAATTTACGGAACCGATATCGAGGTGGTTAGTAGGCTCATCAAGCAAAAGAAAATTTGAACGCGAAAGCAAAAGCTTTAAAAGGCTCAACTTTGAACGCTGACCTCCCGAAAGCTTTCCTGTCGGCATATCAAAGATTTTCTCCTCAAATCCAAACCCGAGAAGAGCGGAACGTGTACGTGCTTTATATGTAAGACCGCCCAAGCTCTCGAATTGCTCAATTAGAGCGGTCTGTTTTTCTATATTTTCGGCGGTCGGGGATTTTTCAACAACGGCATTCAGCTTTTCGATTTCGCTTTCCATATTGATAAGATGCTGAAACCCCGAAACAAGCTCGTCGTACACACTCCTCTCGGGATGTGTGCAAGCATGCTGCTGCATATATCCCAGAGATGTATTCGAGGCGGTAAAGACGTTGCCGCTGTCGGCGGTCATTTCGCCGTTTATAATTTTAAAAAGTGTGGTTTTACCCGTACCGTTTGCACCGATAAAACCGACCTTGTCGCCTTTTTCAATGTCGAATGTAACGTTTTCAAACAACGTTCTTTCAACAAAGCTTTTACATAAATTATGAACACTCAGTGCAGGCAAAACCTCACCTCCCCTTTAGCCTGTAGTTGAATACAGCATTATAAAATTCACAATATGAACGAGAATAACCGCTGTGTAAATTACCACTCCGCTATAAATAATAAAATTCGTAAATCGGCTTTGCTCAAGATTAAACACCTTGAAGAAAAGCCAAATCAAAATACTCAGTGCGAGCGGAAGAATACACTTGACAAAAAAGCCGACAATCGGATAATCCATAATCCAGCTCATTATCGGATTTGCCTCGTGAAAATAGCCTGTATCAATCAAAACCTGTGTACAAAACCAATCGCACACGTTGAGAAAATACAGAAAAAATAATTTTGTTCCGAAACCGTACTGTCGGACTTCTTGTTGTTCGTGATAATCAAGAACTAATTCTGACATAAAAACACCTCACAGGTATTATTACCCATGAGATGTAATTTATTAATTTTTCTTCCAGGCACTTGGCATAAAAATTAACAAAAGCGGGTAAAGCTCAAGACGTCCGGCTATCATATTAAAGCTGAACACAATCTTTGAGAACACATTAAAACCGCTGTAGTTACCTGCCGAGCCGACTATAGAAAATCCCGGACCCGTGTTATTAATAGTTGCAAGCACACTGGTCAGGTTTGTTGTAAAGTCAAAGCCGTTAAGCGAGATCAGTGCTGTGCTTAGAAGTATGAAAAGAATATAGATAATAAGATAAACACTAACATTTCTGGTAACCTCGTGGCTTATCTTCTTTCCGTTTACCTTAACGGTTTGGATTGTTCGGGGATGGACGATAAGGCGGAATTCCTTTCGCATTTCTTTTATAAGGATAATAACTCTCGAAACCTTAAAGCCGCCGCCCGTACTTCCTGCACAGGCTCCGATACAAGTCAGAACGCAGATTAAAGCTTTACTGAACTCAGGCCATTTATCGGTATTATCAATCGCAAAGCCCGTACTGGAAACAATAGAGTTTACGTAGAAAAAGCTTTGGTGGAAGGAATCAAAAGCATTATGATAAATCTTCATAATATTTATCGCG
>JAFLSL010000206.1 GCA_022510985.1 Ruminococcus sp.
CCCTCGTAAAATTTACTGAACATTTCAACGTATTGAAGTCTCATAGTGTGGACATATGAACCCAAAGCGTTCAGTCCGATATTTATAGCGTGACCTATAATAAGTATAAGCACCATAATAACAATACCGAATGCATTGGTTCCAAACATAGTAGCCAGCATATTGAAAACCTGTGCCATAACTCCGGTAGTAAGTCCCAGTGCCAGAAGTCTTGAATAACTTAAAAGGTCGCTTATATAACTTGTTATATCGTAAAGTGATGCTAAACCGCCTATAACCTTACCAAAGCCTTTTTTATGCCGTCCCTGCGTTAAAACAAGTCCTACAGCACATGCAATTGCAATTCCTGCACCGATATAAAGCAAAAGCGGGGTAGTGGCAATTCCAACAGCTAAAACAGCAAATCCGACAAGTAAAAGCATCCAAAGTCCTGTATCAAAGAACGCACCGCCGAAGTCCTTCTGTTTTAAACATATGTAGAATTTGCAACCCATACCGACAAGTATGTGAACAAGTCCGAATGCAATTGAAATAACCATAAGAACAAGTGCGTCCTTTTGCGGATCAAGTGTCGGCCACGGCAGAATATCGGTCATCGATATGCTTGCACCCGTAAAATGATTGTAAAGCACAGCAGGAGCGTCACCGAATATACTTCCGAAAATCAGTCCCCATATTAATGTGGAAACTCCGCAGTATTGGAATAGCTTTAGATTACTTCGCATTTTATCGTCAGGCTTAAAAATTTTAAGCACAATGCCGATTGCTATAACCATCAGCAAACCATAGCCTGCGTCCGAAAACATCATGCCAAAGAAAAAGTAGAAAAAGAACGCTAGCAGCGGAGTAGGGTCAACATCAGCGTGAGAAGGAGCGGCATACATTGTAAGAATACCCTGAGCCGGTGCTGAAAACCAATTATTTTTGAGCTTAACCGGAGCGTCATCCTCGGCATCCTCTGTTTCAATATAGCAGGTAGAAACTCTATTGCAGAGGCTTTCAAGCTTTTCTAAATCCATTTCAGGGATATATCCGTTGATAACAAAAACGTGTTTTGTATGTTCAAGCTCATTAATGACATTGTATTTATCCGCACGAATTCTGAAATAATCTTGCGTAAGCCTAATTTCTTCACGATTTTCCGAAAGTGAAACGATTTCTTCTTTAGCTTTTTCACTTTCTTCTAAAAGCATTCTTCGATTTTCCATTAAGCGTTCAGCTTTTATTTTAGGTGTGTGAGCAGTTCCTGTCATCGGTCTCGAAAAACCTAAGTTTCTCAGAACATCCTCCGCCATAGTCTTTTGGGAAATCGGAGCAAAAAGTACAATACAAGTCATTGTATCTTCAGAATGCTGAATTTCAATCTCGAATTCAAGTTTTGGATTTTCCTCAACTATTGTATTTGAAAGCGTTTTTTCATCATATTTCATCGGTAGTGACCCGATAAAAACAGCAGTCGATTTAGTGTCATTAGTGTTAATAGGAATATCGAGCTTTTGCCATACTTCAAGCTGAGATAGGGAAGTGTTGATTCTAATTTGTTCGGCGGAGTTTTCAGTAATTGTTTTGTTTAAGTCATTAATTTTTCGACAAATTTCAATTACCTTACCCGAATTAGATGCCATAATTCCAATGTCGTCAGGATCAATTTCTTTTCTTCCGCTGAAGGATGAGAGCATTCCCTTTTTCTCTCTAGAATAGTCGTCAAGAACCTTTAAAGCTTGTTCGCAAAGTGAAACATTTCTCTCAAAAATTTGCATTTGAGAGGTAACATTCACTTTGGAAAAACCTTTTTCGCTTTTATAAACCTTTTTAATCTGAATTAGCGAACTATCCTGAAGATGCTCAAGAAGTCTTTTTCTGTCTTCTCTAAGAGCAACTATACGCACTTTTTTCATTTTTAATTTTGCCAATCAGCATCACCACACTTTATAAAAAACAAAATTACTTTAGTAAGACCTCAACCGCAAGCTTAATAACTGTATTTCTGTTGTTATCAGCAATTTTAGAAATTTCCAAGCACTTATCATCGGAATCTTTCTTTGCTTTTTCAAGCTCATCATCCGCCTCAGCCTTAGCCTTATCAATTAAAGCGTTAGCATCTTCCTGAGCTTTTATTTCAGCATTTTTTATAAGCTCATCTGCCTGAGTTTTAGCCTTATCAATCTGTGACTGTGCCTTTAAATTAGCCTCGTTTTCACGAGTTTTACATTCTTCTTCCGCGTTATAAATCGCGTCTAAAATTTCTTTCGCCATAAGTTATCCCTCTTAATATGAAATTTTATAGCATTTTAATTGCAAAATCTTTTGCAATTAATTTAAATATACCATAATCTTATCTAATAATCAATAAAAAGAACAATAGAAAACAAGATATTTATGCAATATAATTTTGTCGAAAAATTAATAATAATGTTTTCTGGAATATCCAGCAATTAATAAATTATTTCAAGAGATAACCTTTTATTAAATTTTAATAAAATTTGATAAATTGTTAAAAAATTTTGAATAACTATTGACACAATATAAAGTTTAATGTTAGTATCATAAAGAATATATATTATATAGCTGAGAATTGTCAATTTTCTATACTAATATGTATTTTGATTGTTTTTTTCTTACTAAATTTTTAATTAACAAAAATCTATTAAAAGATGGTGAGTTGTTATGAGTAAGTTGCTTAAGTATTTGACAGATAGTAAAAGAAGGAAAAGGATAGGTCTTTCTCTCCTTTCTATAATACTTTGCGTAATTATTGGTCTGGCCGCAAATATTACTATGCTTGCTGGATTGGATTTACGTGCTAAAATAA
The DNA here is from genome assembly GCA_022510985.1 of Ruminococcus sp. Classification (GTDB taxonomy): domain Bacteria; phylum Bacillota; class Clostridia; order Oscillospirales; family Acutalibacteraceae; genus Ruminococcoides. Next base: position 2,813 of record JAFLSL010000206.1, read on the forward strand.
AGGGAGGAATATTCACCTACAATGGTGACGAGCTAACTGCTACAGCAACTGTAGAAGGCGAGATGTCGACAACAGCTGAACTACAGATTAAGCAGCTTAATCCAAATTCTAACGATCTTTCTATCTTGAGTGAACATATTGATAACATCCAGGGCACAAAAACACTTTTTGCGGTTGAACCCATTTTTGTGGATGATTCCGGCAAGTCTGTC
>JAFLSL010000207.1 GCA_022510985.1 Ruminococcus sp.
TTATCGACTATGTTGAGAGTGAAAAAAATTCCGTGTTTGTTACTCCCGATGAGGCACTCAAATCAATTACGCAGAGAACACTTTTAATAATTGTGGATACTCATATTCCGAATGTTGTCGAAAGTCCTGAGATTTTGGAGAAGGTTAAGCGTACGATTGTAATTGACCACCACAGAAAAATGGTTAACTATATAGATGACGCAATTGTGTTCTACCACGAGCCGACTTCTTCGTCAGCGTCGGAAATGGTAGCGGAGCTTATTACATATTTAGGAGAGAATTTCTGCTCAAAGCTACAGGCTGAGGCACTTCTCTCGGGAATTATGCTCGACACAAAGAACTTTATAATCCGAACCGGTGTGCGTACATTTGAAGCGGCGGCTTTCCTTAAAAAGAAAGGTGCCGATACCGTAAAAGCAAAGAACCTTTTTGCAAGCACACTCGATATTCATAAGGAAAAATATAAGATAGTAAACAATGCTGAGATTACAAACGGTTGTGCTGTAGCAGTTACAGAAAGTGAAGGAGAAAATATCCGCCTTATCTGTGCACAGGCGGCTGACGAGTTGCTTTCTGTCGAGGGCGTTGACGCGGCATTTGTTATATTCAAATCAAAGGATGAAACCGCAAATATCTCGGCGAGGAGCTACGGCAAACTTAATGTTCAGATTGTTATGGAGGCACTCGGCGGCGGCGGTCACCAGAGTATGGCAGCGGCTCAGCTCGGTAATATTACTCTAAGAGAGGCTAAGGATACTCTCTTGACTGCAATTTCAAATGTATATTCATAAATATTTATAGAAATAAAGAAAGGAAATCAATATGAAGGTTATACTTTTACAGGACGTAAAGCCTCTCGGAAAAAAAGGAGAGCTTGTAAACGCATCCGACGGTTACGCTCGCAACTTTCTTTTTCCGAAAAAGCTCGCACGCGAGGCAAATGCTCAGGCAATGAACGAATATAAAAACGCAGAGGATAGTAAGAATTACAAAATTGCTACCCAAAAGGCACAGGCTAACCATTACAAAAGCCAGTTAGAGGGTAAAACTCTCGTTATGAAGGTAAAGGGTAACGGCGACAAGCTTTTCGGCAGCGTTACCGCTAAGGATATTGCAAACGAAATCAAACAGAGATATCAGATTAACGTAGATAAACGTAAGGTTGTACTTTCGACTGATATTAAAGCCTTTGGCAAATATACCGCCGAAGTAAAGCTTTACACCGGAATTTCCGCTAAGCTTAATATTGAGGTAGCAGACGCGGATAAATAATCATACATAGAGGAAAAGAAAATGCCTGATTCAAATATTAAAACAGGATACGACGGACTTAACCTGCCATACAGTCCCGAGGCGGAGCAGGCTGTACTCGGTGCGATTATTCTCGAAAACAGCGTGCTTGATGAGGTTGTAGAGTCACTCGGCGACGCTAAGTATTTTTATGTTGCGACCCATAGAGTAATTTACTCTGCGATGCTTGACCTATTTAACACGGGCAAGAGTGTGGATTTTGTAACCTTGCTCGAAATGCTTAAAAGGGACAGGCAGTTTGACGATGCTACGGGCAAAACCTACCTTATGGATTTGGCTCAGAACTGTCCGTCAATTTCAAACGCTAAGGAATACGCAAAAATTGTTCGCGAAAAATACGATATTCGCAGGCTTATTAATGCGTCCAGAGATATTATTGACGAGGCGTCCGCGGGAGAAAACGAACCTCAGGTTCTCATTGATTCCGCCGAGCAGAAAATTTTCGATATCAGACGTGATAACACTCAGGGACTTGAAATTCTCTCTAAGGTTATTCTTAAAGAATTTGACCGTCTTGACGCTCTTAACAGCAATGTTGACGACCTTTTAAAGCCCATTCCGTCGGGTATCGGTGACCTAGACCGTGTAATTACGGGACTTAACCGCTCTGACCTTATTCTTCTTGCGGCAAGACCGGGTATGGGTAAAACGAGCTTTGCTCTTAATATCGCGAGATATGTCGCGTCAACTGCTAAGAAAACCGTGGCCTTCTTCTCACTTGAAATGACTAAGGAACAGCTTGCCTCAAGACTTATGTCCAGCGAGGCTCTTGTTCAGGGAACTAAGCTGCGTACGGGTAAGCTCTCCGACGAGGAATGGGGAAGACTCGTCGCAGCGGGCGATGTGCTTTCAAAGTGCGAGTTTTATCTCGACGATACTCCGGGTATCACCGTAGCTGAAATCAAGTCAAAGCTTAGACGACTTAAAAATATAGATTTGGTAGTAATCGACTATTTGCAGCTTATGACAAGCGGCAGACGTATTGATAACCGTGTTCAGGAGGTTTCGGAAATTACCCGTAACCTTAAGATTCTTGCTAAGGAAATTAACGTTCCCGTAATTTGTCTATCCCAGCTCAACCGTGCGGCTGAGGCACGTCAGGATCACCGTCCTATGCTTTCCGATTTGCGTGAATCGGGTTCAATCGAGCAGGACGCTGATATAATACTTTTCCTATATCGTGACGGATATTATGCGAAACGTGACGGCGGCGAGGAAGAGCCTGCGGGTCCCGCTACCGATGAGAACAGCGGCGAATGTATTGTCGCTAAAAACCGTCATGGCGAAACTACTACTGTAAAGCTACATTGGCAGGGCGAGTTTATGCGATTTACTTCTGTGGAGAGAAACTATGAGCCGAATTAAAAGCTCTGTTGAAAAAGCAATTTGCGACTGTAATATGCTCGGGTTTGGCGATACTGTAATAGTTGCTCTCTCGGGCGGTGCCGATTCGGTTTCTCTTTTAAACATCCTTATTTCCTTAAAAGAAAAATACTCAATTGATATAAAGGCGGCTCACCTAAACCATAATCTTCGCGGAGAAGAAGCCTTACGAGATGAAAATTTCGTTAGAAAAATCTGCCGGGAGAACGGTGTTGAGCTGTTTGTAAAAAGCTTGGACATTAAGAAAACTGCCGAGCGTGATAAAATCGGAGAAGAGCTTGCCGGAAGA
>JAFLSL010000208.1 GCA_022510985.1 Ruminococcus sp.
ATATCATATGAACGCTCGCCGCGATTTGTCTGCTCTACAACATAAGGTATCAATGCCATATGAATCATCCTTTCCTGTATATAATTGACTGTAAATTTATGATTTATTCAGCTGAATTATTTTACTTTAGCGTTATCTCTTACAAGCTGCATTGCTTTTTCAACTTTAATATCCTCGGATAAAGCTTCCTTTGCAATATAAGTTTTAACTTCATCTACTTTAGCATTGTATGCATCTGCAACCTTTTGATATTCATTCTCAACATCTTCGTCAGAAACTTCTATCTTTTCCTGACGAGCAATGGCCTCAAGAACTAAGCGAATTTTAACTCTCTTTTCAGCCTGAGGTTTGTATGTAGCCTCAACTGCACCCTGATCCATACCTGTATATCTGAAGTAAGTTGCAAGATCCATACCCTGTGAACGAAGTCTCATATCAAACTCGTTGAGCATATCACGAACCTCGTTGTCATACATAGCCTCGGGGATTTCCTCGGTAGCAAGCTCAACCAAAGCTTCTGTAAGCTTATCGTCAAAATCCTTTTCAGCCTGTTCTTCTAAACGCTTTGCAACCTTTTCTTTAAGCTCTTCTTTATACTCTTCGAGAGTATCCTTTTCGGAAACATCCTTAACAAATTCGTCGTCAACCTCAGGAAGCTCTTTTGTCTTTATTTCGTGGAGCTTAATCTTAAACTGAGCCTCTTTACCGGCGAGATTTTCAGCATTATAATCCTCAGGGAATGTTACATCAATTGTAAACTCCTCGCCTGTTTTGTGACCTACAATTGCATCTTCAAAACCGGGGATAAAGTTTCCGTCGCCGAGTCTTAAATTATAGTTCTCACTCTTTCCGCCTTCAAAAGCTTCTCCGTCAACAAAACCTTCAAAATCAATTACGGTTGTGTCTCCGTTTTCAGCAGCTCTGTCTTCAACTGTTACCATACGTCCGTTTCTCTCACGTACAGCCTGAAGTTCTTCGTCAACAAGCTCGTCTGTAACTTCTGTTGAGAGTTTTTCGACCTCAATACCTTTGTAACCGTCAACAGTAAGCTGCGGTGCTACTGTAATCTTCGCTTTAAAGCTGTATCCGTCCTCGCTAACCTCATTAACAGAAAGGTCATCAACGCTAACTGCCTTAAGCTCTGCCTCAATAGTAGCGTCGGCTAACGCGGAGGGATATGTAGCTTCGATAGCATCATCATAGAATACTTCCTTGCCATACATTCTCTCGATAATGTGCTTGGGAGCTTTTCCTTTTCTGAATCCAGGAATATTGATATTCTTAACTTGCTTTTTGTATGCCTTTGTTGTAGCGGCACTGAAGGTTTCCTTATCAACCTTTACCTCTAATTCGTATTTGTTTGCCTCGTCAAGTTTTGTTGAATTAATTAAACTCATTTTAATTCCTCCATAAATTTAAACATCAATTTATTATATCATTATTGCATTTTTTTAGCAATAAATATTTACCTAAATTTGCCTATCGTACAAGCACCGGTGTAAATGATACAGCATCACAGGATACAAGCTTGAATTTAATTCCCTCATATTGTCCGTTAAATGATCCTCTTATCATTTTACTTCCGTGTATATGTCCGTAATAGCATTTTTTTACATTGTATTCCTTAAGGATTTCGATAATTGAATCGCAAACATTGTCCCCGTAAATTGGAGGATAATGCAGAAAAACAATTGGTTCTTTACCGCACTCTTTTGCACTATCGAGTGAAAATCTCAGTCTACCGCACTCGCGGTTAAGAATACGAATATCCTCATCAGTCTCACAGTCAAGACTCCAGCCTCTTGTACCACACAGAACATATTCTTCGACTTCATAGCTGTTATTAAATAAAATTTTTATTTTATCAAAGCTATGCTCGTCAAGATATCGGTTAATTTTACTTAATGTATCCCACCAATAATCGTGATTACCTTTTAAAAAAATTTTATTACCGGGCAAGGAATTAATAAAAGAAAAATCCTTTTCACATTCGTTAAGCTTCATTGCCCAGGAAATATCTCCGGCTATCAGAACCGTATCGTCGTCAGTTACAAGCTTATTCCAATTTTCAGATAGTCGTTCAGTATAGTTATTCCAACCTCCGAAAATATCCATAGGCTTGTCAGTTCCGAGCGATAAGTGCAAATCAGCAATCGCAAACAGCGACATTTACTCTATACCTAATGCCTTTAAAACATAATCAGGCATTTCATCGACCTTAACAACGTCAGAAAATCTTGACTTTTTATCTTTAAGGCTTGAGAGCGGCTTTGGAACAGGAGCGGCAGTTAGTTCATTAAGTTTATCTACCATATCAAACTCGCTCATAGAAAGCTCTTCGCCGTCATTTACCGCAGATAAAACAGATTTTGAGAATTTATACGGACTTGCGGTAGATGCAATAACTGTAGGTGTCTTGTCGCCGGTTTCAGAAACATATTTATCATAAACAGAAACGGCAACAGCTGTATGAGTATCGCAGAGGTAACCCTCTTCCTTAAACATCTTTGCAATGGTTTCCTTAGTTTCGCCATCATCACAATAACCACCGTAGAAAGCAGAAGTAATCTTATCTTTAACCTCGGGAGAAACTTCGTATTTACCCTCTGTTTTAAGTTTTGTCATCCAATTCTTTGTAACCTCATCATTATCGCCTGAAAACTTATAAAGAAGTCTTTCGAGGTTTGAGGACACAAGAATATCCATTGACGGGGAAATAGTTGTGTAGAATTTACGGTTTTTATCATATACGCCCGAGTTTATAAAATCAGTTAGAACATTATTTGAGTTGGACGCACAGATAAACTTATTAATCGGAAGTCCCATACAATAAGCATAATAGGAAGCCAAAATATTTCCGAAATTACCTGTCGGAACAACAACATTGATTTTATCGCCGAGTTCAATTTTACCACTGTTTACAAGCTCGCAGTAAGATGAAATATAGTAA
>JAFLSL010000209.1 GCA_022510985.1 Ruminococcus sp.
TACCTGCAGAGGTAGCAGTTACAGTTGTAGATGCCGAATTAGCATTTGCTACCGAAACACTGCCTGTAGTAGTCCACTTATCGAATTCATAACCATTGTTAGTATCAGGTGTAGCTGTAACAGAAACAGCAGTTGAACCGATAGATTGTGTTCCACTCGGGGTAACAGTACCGCCTACAGTTGGATCAGCAGAAATTGTTACGTTGAATTTTTGTTCAGCTTTTTTGGTGAAACGGGCGTAAACTGTATTTGTAGAAGTAATATTGCTTATCGAATAGGTATTTTTGTCAGATAGTCTTGTTGCAGAGGTGCTGCTACCATTATACCATCCTGCAAAATCGTAGCCGTCTTTTTCGGCTGCTGTGAAGGTAACAGTTGTAGTTCTTGCCGCATTTTCCCAAGTTATTGAACTGCCGGTAGAAGTAGCAGGTGATGCTGTAACTGAAGTACCTGAAGCCCAATAATATGCATTAATTGAAACATTACCACCGGCATTACTTAGGGTACCATCCGTATAGATATATGCAGTTTGGTTAAACTTATAGTCAGAATTAGTGCTAATATTATCATTATACGATGAACCTGCAGCCGCAGGGGTAGACAACGCACCGCTTGAACTACTAGACTTATATAAAAGGTAATAGCTGCCACTATTGAAACCATAGTCACTGGGGACATAGTAGGCTTTAGAGTTGCCTAGCGTTGAAATTTCCACCCACTTACCGCTATTAGCGGTTGTCATAGTGCCAGTAGTAGCAACAATACCAAAGTTAGGATTACTCTCTAAGTTCCAACTACTACTTACATTAGCATAATATATACCGGTATTGTTAATATTATTCATCTTTACAAAGGCACTAGCCCAAGTGGATCCACTATTTATAGAACACAGATAAAAATTATAAGACGTGTGATTAGTAGAATAGCCTGTTCTGGCTGCGTCGAAATAAATCGTACCTCCACCAAAAGTGAAGCTGTATCCGGCAGCCGTAATCGTGCCAACCATTAACATAGAAAGCATCATCAGAACGGTAAGAACCATTGCTAATGAACGTTTTGTTAAACGTGTTAGTTTAGTTTTCATAAATTTTACCTCCAATTTATTAAAATTGAATTGGCGTATAAGCCGATTGCGGTTAACACTAAGTCTTCTAAGCTTTTCCCGACTGACCTTTTCCCGAGAAGAAACTATAACCCGCAAGGCATTTACCACGAAACAGTTAAGCCGCTTCGTCTGCCGAGGGGGAGTTTCCGCCTAGAGTTAACCTCATATTAACCCACATTTATTTACCGTATCATTATACAACAACTTAACTAAATTTTTCAAGTCGTTTAAAGAATTTTGGATATATTTTTTTATTTTTGTTTTTTTGCATAAAAAAGTGCATAGCCGTTTGGGCAAAATAACTAAGAAAAAGCATTTTTGGTTCTAAAAGAGAAAATAATTCAATTAAAAATTAAGAAATAAGAATTAAGAATTGGTATCTAACGGAAATATTTATGATATAGCCAAAGCAAGATAAAGCATTAACGTCTGAGATTATACCTTATTATATATGGTATATAGGCGACGTAGAAAATAAAAATCGGGAGAAAGGTTTATGGATTAAACCTTTCTCCCCTATTTTTTTAATATCCACGTCAAGCATGAGCGTTCCTATTTAACAAACATATCCCCCACAAGTTTCTTACTCTACCTTACTTTGGATATGGGATAAACAACCGCTCTCATTGCGGAGAACGCTGCGTAATACGAACGATTTGCGGCTGCTTTATAATCTTCAATATTAACCAAAAGCTTTGCAGCACGTAGTCTTTCTTTTGCCACTTCTATTCTATGCTTTTAAAGAGTTATCTTATTTTCACTAAGCAACTTTGATACCCTCTTTCATAACATTTTGATAGAAAGGAAGAACATCGAGATATTTTGTGAAGGTTTCAATATCTTTGATTGTAGCGGCAATCATCAAATCATACTTAAGCCCAAGCTCAGATTCCTTATGGATAATCGGTTTTTTGTATTGCCACAAATCCTCCGGAGCAATTCCTTTTACAAGAATCATAATGTCCACATCGGAATCGGGCGTATAATCACCTCTGGCGTAGGAACCGTACAAAATAACGGAATCAAGATGTTCGCCAAATGTTTCGTTTGCTGTTTTGGAAATTTCAGAAAGAATTACTTGTAATTCATTTTTAGAACACATTAGTATTCCTCCTTTCATTATATAGTTTAACACATATATAATAGAAATTCAACCTAACAACTTTTTTGTTTTCCACGTCAAGCTTGAATTATTAATTCTTAATTATCTGAAGATATCCCAAACACTGTCGCTGTCGTCGCGGTTTTGGAAATCGTTACTGGTGATGGAATCCATTGTGTACTCCTGAAGTTTCATTTTGATTGTTCCCGAGGTTCTTCCGCGATATACACCGAAAGTTACTTCATCGCCTACTTTGAGTTTTTTGATGATTGCGTTGAGTTCACCTGTGGACGTAATTTCGGTTCCGTTTACTTTTGTTATTATATCGCCTGCACGGAAACCTGCTTGCTCCGCATTACTTCCCGAATTTACGGCAGTTACATAAACGCCTGTCTGCGAGGTGCCGTACATCCAGAGCTGAGCCGTGGAGCTTATATCGGAAAGCGACATTCCGAGGTCGATTTGACCCTTTACGTAGCCGTACTTTTTGAGGTCGGAAAGAACGTCCTGAACGTCATTTATCGGAATTGCAAATCCGATACCCTCGGCGGACTGTGAGCTTGACTTTGCGTTTATGATGCCGATAAGTTCGCCGTTGCCGTTGAAAAGTCCTCCGCCTGAGTTGCCGGGGCTGATTTCGGCGTTGGTTTGCAGAAGGTTCATTGTTTCGTCGTCTATAGTGACCTCGCGGTCGAGGGCACTGATGATGCCGTCCGTTACACTTCCGCCGAGCTG
>JAFLSL010000021.1 GCA_022510985.1 Ruminococcus sp.
AAAACGTAATGAAACAAAGTCGTTTTCATCCCCGTTGCGGAACAAGCTTTATACTTCTTATGCTTATAGTCGGAATTGTAATCGGACTTTTTATCCCCCGCGGACTTTTCTTAAGACCGCTTATAAAAATACTACTTCTTCCGCTTACTATGGGTATCGGATATGAGCTGATTAAATTCTGCGGAAAGCACGACAATTGGTTAACAAGAATAATCGCTGCTCCCGGACTTTGGGCACAGAGAGTTACTACAAAAGAGCCTGACGAGAAAATGTGCGAGGTTGCCATTAAGGCAATTGAGGCAGTTATTCCCGAGGACGGCTCGGATATCGTGAAAAATGGTTGCTGTTAAGTTTTTATATCAAAAAGCTAAAGAGGAATTAGATAAGGCAGGAATTTCGGATCCTGCCTTTAATTCTATGTGCCTTGTTGAAAAGATTTTCGGCATAAACAAGGCTGACCTTTTAGCAGGTAATCACACTGCCGACGATACAAAGTCAGTAGAATTTATAACGCTTTTGGGACGAAGGCTGAGCGGAGAGCCGCTTCAGTATCTGCTCGGTGAATGGGAATTTTTCGGCTACAAATTTAAAGTCGGAAAGGGTGTTTTAATCCCGAGAGATGATACCGAGGTACTATTGAGAGTTTGTCTTGACTTTCTAAAAAATAAAAAGAACGCCAAGGTGCTTGACCTCTGCTCAGGTAGCGGAGCACTCGCAATAGCAATTGCAAAGGAAACCGACGCAAATGTTACAGCACTTGAAAAATCCGCTGAGGCTCTTCCCTACCTTTGCGAAAACATTAACATTAACAAAGCTGAAATTGAGGTAATCGCAGGCGACGTTTTTAAATGTTCAGACGATTTTGAGGACGGATATTTTGACCTTATTCTCTCAAATCCGCCTTATGTTAAAAGCAATGAGATTGAAACGCTCCAAAAGGAAATTTCCTTTGAGCCGAAAATCGCTCTTGACGGCGGAGAGGACGGCTACGATTTTTACCGCCACATTGTTAAGAACTATTCAAAAAAGCTTAAAAAGAGCGGAATGATGGCGTTCGAGCTTGGAGAAGGTCAATTTTCAACCGTAAAAGCATTAATGGAAAACGAAAATTTCTGCGATATCGGCTATGAACTCGACTTCGGAGATATTCAGAGGGCGATTTATGGTACTATGGCGTCGTTTTAGAAAATTTGTTCGAGAAAAATACGGCTTTTCTGTTGATTTTTTTCCGACAATAATTTATAATTATATCGTAAGTTTTTAATCATTTATAAATGAAAACGGAGGTATAGAAGAATGGCAGTTGATAAGGCAAAAGCTCTTGAAACAGCGATGACACAAATTGAAAAGCAGTTCGGAAAAGGTGCGGTTATGCGTCTCGGACAGAATCAGCATATGGCGGTTGACCACATTTCAACCGGCTCGCTTTCTCTCGATATTGCACTCGGTATCGGCGGACTTCCGAGAGGAAGAATTATAGAGATTTACGGACCTGAATCCTCGGGTAAAACCACCCTTTCTCTCCACTGTATTGCGGAAGGTCAGAAAAACGGCGGCAACGTTGCGTTTATCGATGTTGAGCATGCCCTCGACCCCGTATATGCTGAGGCTTTAGGCGTTGATATTGATTCACTTTTAGTTTCCCAGCCTGACACAGGCGAAGACGCTTTGGAAATCGCTGAGGCACTTATTCGCAGCGGAGCGATTGACGTTATCGTTGTCGACTCGGTTGCGGCACTTGTCCCGAAAGCTGAAATCGAAGGCGAAATGGGCGACAGTCACGTGGGACTTCACGCAAGACTTATGTCGCAGGCTTTGAGAAAGCTTGCGGGGGCAATCAACAAGAGTAACTGCGTTGCAATTTTTATCAACCAGTTGCGTGAAAAAGTCGGTGTAATCTACGGAAATCCCGAGGTTACAACAGGCGGACGTGCACTTAAGTTCTACTCCTCCGTTCGTATTGACGTCAGACGTGTTGAGACCTTAAAGCAAAACGGCGAGATGATTGGTAACCGTACAAGAGCTAAGGTCGTAAAAAATAAAATTGCTCCCCCGTTTAAGGAGGCAGAGTTTGATATTATGTACGGTCAGGGCATCAGCCGTATCGGCGAGCTGGTTGACCTATCGGTAAAAGCGGACGTTATCCAAAAGGCGGGTGCCTGGTTCAGCTATAACGGCGAACGTCTCGGACAGGGCCGCGAGAACGTTAAAGACCTTCTTATAGGTAACCCCGAGCTTGCTGAGAAAATCGAAAAAGAGCTTTGGGAAAATATAGATAAGCTCGGACCGAAGAAAAAGACTGCGGCTAAGGCTAAACCCATTGCACAGTCCTCTGCCGATACAAAGTCAGATTCCAAATCAAAGAAAGCCAGCATAGACGTTTTAGTTGAAGACTGATGATAATTACCGATATTGTTCCTAAACGAAAAAGGTTATCAGCACTTTATATTGACGGTGAATTCGCACTGAAAATCGACAGCGAAACCCTTATCACAAGCCCGTTTTCAGTAGGTTCAGAAATTACGGACGAACAGCTCAAGGAGCTTATCGACGCATCGGGCGAAAAGCGTGCTAAGGAAAAGGCACTATGGCTGCTTTCAAGCCGGGATCACAGCAAGCGTGAGCTTGAAACCAAAATACGCAAAACCTCTGACAGCGAATCCGCTAAAAAAGCGGTAGAACGTATGGAAGAACTCGGGCTTGTAAACGATGAAAAATTCGCCAGAAGATATGCAGAGGAGCTTATAAACATTAAGCATCTCTCTCTAAAAGGTGCTAAATACAAGCTTCTCGAAAAAGGTATCGACCGCGATTTGGCGGACGAAATTTTAGAAGAAATGCCTTTTGAGCCGCGTGAGCATATTGAACTGCTGATTGAGAAAAAGTACAAAAAATATCTCTCGGACGAAAAAGGAAGGCGTAAAACCATCGCGGCACTTCAGCGGCTGGGATATTCGTGGAGCGATATTAACGCCGTAATGAATAATTATTTTGAGGACGAATACATATGAAATACAAGGTAGGTATCGTATCTTTAGGCTGTGCCAAAAATCAGGTTGACGCCGAGATGCTGCTTGCAAAATTGAATAAAAGCAAGTTTGAGATTGTGGAAGATGTCGCGATGTCTGATGCCGCAATTGTAAACACCTGTGCTTTTATCGACCCCGCTAAGCAGGAAAGCATCGAGGAAATCCTTGAGCTTGCAAAGCTTAAGGCGGAGGGAAAAATAAAGTGCCTTATTGTTACCGGATGTTTAGCTGAGCGTTACAAAGAGGATGTTATGAAACAACTCCCCGAAGTTGACGCTTGCATCGGAATCGGTGCAAATGATAAAATTGCCGAGATTATCTCACACGCTCTTTCAGGCAATAAGCAGGAGCTTTTTCCGCCTAAAGAGGAGCTTTCACTCGAAGGCGACAGAATCCAAAGTACTCCCCGGCACTACGCGTACCTTAAAATCGCCGAAGGTTGTGACAACCATTGCACCTATTGTGCAATTCCGATGATACGCGGACGGTATCGCAGTCGTACGATTGAAAGCCTTGTAAAAGAAGCGAAATGGCTAAGCGACGGCGGAGTCAAAGAGCTTATTTTAATTGCTCAGGACACCTCATATTACGGCACCGATATCTACGAAAAACCTATGCTTCCTAAGCTTTTAAAGGAGCTTTGTAAAATAGAAAAGCTTAAGTGGATACGCGTTTTGTACTGTTATCCCGAGCGTATTACCAACGAGCTTATCGACACAATTGCAACTGAGGACAAAATCGTAAAGTACCTCGATTTACCGCTTCAGCACTGCAACAAAGATGTTTTAAAGGTTATGAACCGAAAGGGCGACCTTGAAAGCTTAACCAAGCTTATACAAAGGCTCAGAGAGCGTATCCCGAACATTACCCTACGCTCAACCTTTATAACAGGTTTCCCCGGAGAAACTGAAGAACAGTTTGAGGAGCTTGCTAAATTTGTTGAAGATATAAAATTTCAGCGTATGGGATGTTTTCCGTATTCACAGGAGGAAAACACACCCGCCGCAAAGCTTCCAAATCAGATTGACGAGGACATTAAAAAGAAACGTGCCGAGATTATCACAGAGCGTCAGCAGCTTATTATGGAAGAGTATGCCGAGAGCCTGATTGACAGCGAGGTTGAGGTTGTTGTTGAAGGATTTGACCGATACGCAGAATGTTATTTCGGAAGATCTGCGGGCGACTGCCCCGAGGTTGACGGAAATATTTTCTTCACCGCAAACTCAATTAAACCGACCGAGGGCAGCTTTGTTAGGGTTAAAATAACCGACTGTCTCGGAATTGACCCCGTAGGAGAAATGATTTAATGAATTTACCCAATAAACTGACGCTTTTAAGAATAGCACTCGTTCCGTTTTTTATATTCGCAATTCTGATAAATTTTCCGTTTCATTATCTTGTTGCACTTTTAATTTTCGGTGCTGCAAGCCTTACTGATATGTTTGACGGAAAAATTGCGAGGAGCCGTAATCTTGTAACTAATTTCGGAAAATTCAGCGACCCGCTCGCAGATAAAATACTTGTTTTGTCTGCTCTGCTATGCTTTGTGCAAAACGGACTTTGCGACGCAATTTTAGTAATCGTCGTGCTGTTCAGGGAATTTTCAATTGTATCGGTTAGGCTCTTGGCGGCAAGCGACGGTAAAGTTGTCGCCGCAAATATATGGGGCAAGGTTAAAACCGTAACTCAGATTATTGCCATCATTTTAGTTTTCATTCTGCAGTTTACTATTGAGCTTATGAACCTCGGAATTATACCGATAAACAGCTCTGATATAGCGATAATAACTACAGCGTTTTATATTATCGGTGAAATCACACTTTGGATTTCAACAGTTTTCTGCATAATTTCAGGCGTGATTTACCTTATTGACAACAGGGAATTTATAAGCATGGAGTGATAGAATTATGATCCTATATAATACATTAGGACAGAAAAAAAGTGAGTTTGTACCGCACAATGGCAACAAGGTTAATATGTACACCTGCGGTCCGACAGTTTACCACTTTGCCCATATCGGAAACCTACGCACATACATTATGGAAGATGTTCTTGAAAAGCATCTGCGTTACTCGGGCTACGATGTAACAAGAGTTATGAACATTACCGATGTCGGCCATCTTACCTCAGATGCCGATACGGGTGATGACAAAATGCTCGAGGGGGCTAAGCGTGAACACAAAAGCGTAATGGAAATTGCGAAGTTCTACACAGACGCCTTCTTCGAGGACTGCAAAAAGCTGAACATAAAAACTCCCGATGTTATTGAGCCGGCTACAAATTGTATTGATGATTTTATTAATATGGTCAGCGTGCTTATGGATAAAGGCTACGCGTATTTTGCCGGCGGTAACGTATATTTCGACACCTCTAAGCTTGACGATTACTACGTTTTCGGCAACATTAACGCGGACGACCTCGAGGTGGGCGTTCGAGAGGACGTTGAAAACGACGACAACAAACGCAACAAAACAGACTTTGTACTTTGGTTTACCAAGTCCAAATTTGAGGATCAGGCACTTAAATGGGACAGTCCGTGGGGCGTTGGATATCCGGGTTGGCATATCGAATGTTCTTCAATCAGCATAAAGCACCTCGGTGAATACCTCGACATTCACTGTGGCGGCGTTGACAACGCTTTCCCCCACCACACTAACGAAATTGCCCAAAGTGAAGCTTTCCTCGGTCATAAATGGTGCAACTATTGGTTCCACGTTCTTCATTTAAACGATGCCCGCGGAAAAATGAGCAAGTCTAAGGGTGAGTTTTTAACCGTTTCGCTGCTCGAAGAAAAGGGTTATAATCCGCTTGTTTACAGAATGTTCTGTTTGCAGAGCCACTACAGAAAGCCTCTGACCTTCTCATACGACAGCCTTGATAACACAGCTAAGGCTTACGACAAACTTATAAAACGTATCTCCGCTTTAAAATCGGACGGAGAAGTTCAAAATGACAAGGCAGAAGAGCTTGACAAAAAATTCAAAGAGGCTCTCGACAACGACCTCAACACCTCGCTCGGACTTACCGCAGTTTACGATGTTTTAAAATCGGACGCAAACGATGCGACAAAATTATTTCTTATTAAAAAGTTTGATGAGGTGCTCGGACTTGATTTAACCTCTGCCAAAAAAGAAGAGAAGGGCGACCTTGACGCTGAAATTGAAGAGCTTATCGCAAAACGTCAAGAGGCAAGGGCATGCAAAGACTTTGCGACAGCAGACAAAATCCGCGATGAATTAATCGCAAGAAACATAAAGCTCATTGACACCCCCGAGGGCGTTAAATGGGAGAGAGTTTAAGTTATAAGTAAAAACTAAAACGCATATAATCTAGCGGTGATTATATGCGTTTTATTATTCTTACTAAGCGTTCCATCTTAATTATAATGCTCTGTGCTATTTTAGGAATAGCCTCGGCGTCAATCGGGCTTAACTCTGTCAGCAAAGCGGTCGCCACTGTGGCAACCGAAAGGGTTATTCCGATTTACAGCGTTGACACAAAGGATAAGATCTGCTCAATCTCCTTTGACGCGGCGTGGGGCAACGAGCAAACAGACGACCTGCTCAACACTCTCGATAAATATAACATTAAAACCACTTTCTTTCTCGTTGGCAGCTGGGTAAAAAAATATCCGCAATCCGTTAAGAAAATTGCGAAAAAGGGGCACGATATCGGAAATCACAGTGCGGACCACGCACATATGACACAGCTTTCGCTCGATAAAATGAAAGCGGAGCTAAAAGATTGTAACAGCGAGGTTGAAAAGCTTACGGGCAAATGCCCTACCCTATTTCGTCCGCCGTACGGTGATTACGACAACAATGTGGTAAACACGGTTAAAGAAATGAATATGTACTGCGTCCAGTGGAATATTGACAGTCTCGACTGGAAAGACCCGAGCAGTGATCAGATAGTGCAAAACTGTATCTCAAAGCTTGAACCGGGTTCAATTATTCTTCTTCACAACGGTGCAAAAAACACACCCGCCGCTCTGCCAAAGCTTATTGAGGCAATTCAAAACGAGGGCTATAAAATCGTTCCGATATCAAAGATTATCCCGAAGGGCAATTATACAACCGACATTCAGGGTCATATGAACTTGGTTGAAAATTAAGTAAAAACAGCCGTCAAAGACGGCTGTTTTTTGCAATATCTTATTATAAAAATTTACTGTTTAGATTTCTCTTTTCAATAATTACGGAAAGCGGCAGACCGAGTACAAACAGTACCGCAAGCTCGCCAAGAGCTACAAATCCTCCCTGAACAAGAAAGTCAGCAAGGTTAAAGCTCATACTTCCGACAAAGAAGAAGTCGATTTCAAAACCTACGATAATTCCGTTTAATAATGCGGGCATCAAAGCAGCAATAACGGGCAGATTTTTAATTCGGACATCTTTTAAAAGATACATCGCAATCGCGGCGAGCAAGGTCGCGAGCGAGCCGAATATCATATCATAAAAGCCCAGACCCGCTGTAACAGAGCTGATGTTGGCTATGATACAGCCGACGGTAAGTCCCGGTATTGCCGCACGGGTATAAAGTGCGAGAATAGTCAGAACCTCCGAGACACGAAACTGCACCGCCATCGACGCAGTTCCCGGCAGCAGCATATTCTGCCCTACCGTAAGCACAGCATACAGAGCCGCAATAATAGCACCCTGTACGAGATAAGTGGTTGTGTTTTTTTTCATATTAAATTCCTCCGTAGTTTTATTTATAGTCTGGATATTGCGAACAGACTCGGCAAACGCCGAGATATATTATAACAAGAAACTTTTTATTTTGCAAATTTTTGCAAAATAAATTTATTAATAGTTAACAATTGAGAGTTATATAATAACAGCCCATATCCTCTCTAAATAGAAAATCTGTTGTTTGAGAGATATAAACTTAAAACAGGAACGTCTACGTCTGACGAGGATATTTAAAAGTCTATAGCAGAACCTTTCCTTTCTATCCAAAATATGACAATGACACGAAAGATGAATTTCAGAGAGAAGCTGCAGGGTATGACGAGGAAAATTAAAAATCCGAGAGAGGCTGCCCAAAAGGCAGCCTCTCCCGGATTTAGAAGTTTTGAAATTAACGTGAAAACGTGAATAACTGTTTAGTGCGACGTTAGCAAACCTCGTCAAAAAGATTAAGTCTGAAAAGCTTGCATTCGTCGGTTTTATTTTCGCAAACAATAGATGCCTCTGCTATCTTACCGCCCTCGATAAGCTGTGTAAGACCGACAAGCTGTGAAAGTTTGCTACGGAGATTTAACTTATCTCCATCTCTGGTAACGAGAAAAACGTTACCCTCGCAGGTATCAAGCACAGCTAAGAATTCAGAAACATTGATGTCATGCATGTTAAGAATAGGTGTCATCATTCTTTCCTCCTTTATTATGTTCTGTTGCCATTTACCATTTCGATAATGTGCAATTTGGTTGTCAACCGTAGCGTGTCAAGAAAAACATTCACTTGACAATTATCATTATATCCATTTTTTCAGGAAAGTCAACAATTTTAACGAACTTTATTTGTGCATAATAACTAAGAAAAAGCAAAATTAACTAACTATCAAACATAATAATTGTGCATATTCAACAACAAACAGTTACAACGGTTACAACAATCGACAAGCTTCTCGTAACAACTTCGTCAATTTATACTTTCTTTATTTTAAATGAATATAATCATTTTACACTTTTCACAAACTTATATTTTAATTATCAGTTGAGGAAAAGGACTTTTTGGTGTATAATTGGCATATATCGTGAAAAAAGGGGTAGTTATATGCTAAACACATTCTACAAAAATTTTAAAAGCGGAACAGATATAAGAGGAGTTGCACTCGAAGGCGTTGAGGGGCAGAGTATAAACCTCACCGACGAGGTCGTTGCGGCTATGGCGAACGGCTTTGCACTTTGGCTGAGCGAAAAGGTTAATAAGCCTTGCGACAAACTTACAGTTTCTATCGGCAGGGACAGCAGAGTCAGCGGTCCGAGGATTGCGGGCGTTGTTTCAAATGAGCTTAAAAATGCCGGAGTAAAGGTTCTCAACTGCTCGCTTGCTTCAACTCCGTCAATGTTTATGACTACGGTTGACTTAGAATGTGACGGCGCGGTGCAGATTACCGCAAGCCATCATCCCTTTAACCGAAACGGCTTAAAGTTTTTTACCCGAGGCGGCGGACTCGAAGGAGAGGATATTGAAAAAATTCTTCAATTCGCTCAGGACGGAGAAAAACCGTCTCCGTCAGAGAACGGCTCGATTGAAGACATCGATTATATGAAACGTTACTGCGAACATTTAGAGGATATCATCAAAAAGGGTGCTGATATGGAGGACTACGACCACCCGCTCAAGGGCTTTAAAATCGTAGTGGACGCGGGCAATGGTGTAGGCGGTTTTTACGCTGACGTTCTTAAAAATCTCGGAGCGGATACGACAGGAAGTCGTTATCTTGACCCCGACGGAATGTTCCCGAACCACGTCCCCAACCCCGAAAACAAAGAGGCTATGCAGTCGATTTGCGAGGCTGTAATCGAAAGCAACGCTGATATGGGTATTATCTTCGATACTGACGTTGACCGCGGCGGTGCGGTTGACAAAAGCGGTAACGAGATTAACCGCAACCGCCTTGTTGCTTTAGCCTCGGCAATTGCTCTTGAGGGCAACGAGGGCGGAACTATTGTTACAGACTCGATAACCTCAAGCGGACTTAAAGAATTTATTGAAAACAACCTCGGCGGAAAGCACTACCGCTATCGCAGAGGATATAAAAACGTT
>JAFLSL010000210.1 GCA_022510985.1 Ruminococcus sp.
TACTAAGAGTTTTTATCAACCTGATGAAAGGTTTTAAGGTTGCCTGTTTTCTCGCTTCGCTTATCAAGCTCAGATAAAACATCATTTAGCTCAATACCCTCCTCAACCATCATTACCATAATATGATAGATAAGATCTGCGATTTCATAAACAGTTTCGGAATTGTCACCGTTTTTTGCAGCAATTATAGTCTCGCTGCACTCCTCGCCTATCTTCTTTAAAATCTTATCAAGCCCTTTTTCGAAAAGATAGCAGGTATAAGAGCCTTCTTTTTTATTGTCGCGTCTGTTAAGCACTGTTTCATAAAGTGCCTGCAAAACCTTATCGTCCATAAAATTACCTCATTTTATTTTTGTAAAGAAACAAGAATGATTGCCCGTGTGACATGCAGCACCCGTCTGTTCAACAGTTACAAGGAGCGTGTCGTCATCGCAATCCGAATAAATTTCAATAACTTTTTGTAAATGTCCGGAAGTAGCACCCTTGTTCCAAAGCTCCTGTCTACTTCTTGACCAAAACCAAGTGTAGCCCGTTTCAAGAGTTTTTTCCAGGGAGTCTTTATTCATATATGCGAGCATTAAAACCTCACCTGTAGATTTTTCCTGCACAACCGCGGGAATCAAGTCAGACTTTAAAAAAAACTTATCTAAATTCATATCCCGTTCACCTTCGACGCTATTTCAATAGCCATAGCAAGGTCAAGATTTCCGCTGTAGATAGCTTTACCCGTAATTGCACCGTAGACGTTTAATTCACTAAGATTAATTATGTCTTTTAGATTAGATACGCCGCCGCTTGCGATAATATCACAGCTTACGCTGTTTACAAGGTTATCAAGCTGAACAAGATTAGGACCGCCGAGAGTACCGTCTTGGTTAATATCAGTAAATACAATAGTCTTTACACCGATTTGCTCCATCTGCTTAGCAAGATCAATATAGTTAAGCTCAGATTTATCAGTCCAACCTTCTGCACAAACAATTCCGTTTAAAGCGTCGATTCCGACAACGATTTTATCATCAAAATTATTAACGGCATCAATTACAAAATGCTGGTCTTTAACAGCAGCCGAACCTAAAATAACACGGTCAACTCCGTTTTCCAGATAATCCTCGATAGTTTCCATGTCTCTTATTCCGCCGCCTACTTCGACTTTAATGTCTGTGCTTTTTGCAACATCAACAATAAGCTCGTAGTTCTTACGTTTGCCGTCCTTTGCTCCGTCGAGGTCTACCATATGCATCCACTCAGCCCCCGCTTTTACAAAGCTTTCGGCGACGTCATATGGATCATCGGCAACTTTAGAGGCTGTCGAATAATCTCCTTTTACTAATCTTACACAATTGCCATCTTTAATATCAATGGCGGGTAAAATAATCATTATAGAACTCCTTTGGTTGATAATGGTACGCCTGTATCATTTTTTTTAACAGCGATTTTAAGTGCGTGAGCAACTGCTTTATAAATTGCCTCGATAATATGGTGAGAATTATAACCATACTCGGATTTTATATGTAGAGTAACTCCTGCATTATAAGCAAATGCTCTCATAAATTCAACAGTTAACGCCGAGGTATAATCTCCACATTTTTCCTGCGGAAATTCAGCATCAAACACCATAAACGGACGACCGCTTATATCAAGAGAGCAAAAAGCTAAAGCCTCGTCCATCGGAACATAAAAACTTCCGAAACGCTCAATTGAGCTTTTGTCACCTAAGGCCTCTTTAAAGGCCTTTCCGAGAACAATTCCCGTATCCTCTACGGTGTGGTGGTCATCAACCTCTAAATCGCCTTTAACACTAATCTCAAGTCCGAAACCTCCGTGTACGGCAAAGGAATTCAGCATATGGTCGAAAAAGCCGACTCCCGTATTAATACTAACCTCTCCGCCGTCAAGATTTAGGCTTAAAGTAATATCGGTTTCTTTAGTTTTTCTGCTTAAATTAGCACTTCTCATTTCATCTCTCCGAAATAAACTCTTCTATCGCTGATACAGTAGCTTTTATTTCTTCATCTGTACCTGTACTGATACGGATATAATCACCCATATATCTTATAGCAATAGACTTTGTTTTTAAATACTCAAACAGTTCTTTTCCAAAGTCGGTTTTTACAAAAACAAAATTAGTTTTTGTAGGATATACGAAAAAGCTGTCTGTAAGCTTGCTTAATCTGACAAGCTCATTATACATGGTTTTTGTATTTTGAACAATAGTTTTTGTCTTATTTTTAAGAAATTCTTTGTTTTTATAAAGCTCTGCTCCAATTGCCTGGGAAATACTGTTGACGTTATATGGGGATTTAACGGCAGAAATCGCTCTGCTTATTTTTTCATTTGCCACAGCAAAGCCAAGCCTAAGAGCGGCACTTCCCAAGGCCTTTGACGCTGTTCTGAAAACTATGAGATTAGAATAGTTTTCAACATCTTTTATAAGAGAATTTTCATCATTCCAAAAATCCATATATGCTTCATCCAAAATTACGAGAGCATTAACTGAATTTAAAAGCTTAATGACGTCTGATTTAGAAATCCCCTGAGCTGTCGGATTGCATGGATTGGAAAAAATCAAAGCACTGATATTCTCGCTATTAATAGTTTCAATCAAGCTGTCAACGTCTATATTTAAATCTGCGTTTTTACTTAACTTTATGCAAGAAGTTTCAGTTATACTGCTGTAAAACTCATACATACTGAAATCGGGTGAAACAACCAAAAGCTTGTCCCCTTTTTTCATAAAGGCAGACTCAATTAGGAAAATCAGCTCGTCTGAGCCGTTACCGACAGTTACGTTTTTATAATCAATCTCATAATAATCGGCAAAAGATTTTCTAAGCTTTTTGCACACGGGATCGGGGTAGCGGTTAAATTCAACACTGTGTACAGCCTTATCGACTATACTTAAAAATTCTTCACTATAGCCGAGTGTACACTCATT
>JAFLSL010000211.1 GCA_022510985.1 Ruminococcus sp.
AACAAAATTTTATATTTACCAACGCTCCCGAGCGTTCCTTTAAAAATGTAGTTAATTTGTAATTATTTGTGAAAAAAAGCTTGACTTTTTGACAGTTATGTAATAAAATGATAAACTAATCGATAATGGGAATTTTTCCGATTTTTGTCAGATTTATCTCGAAAATAAATATTGAATATTACCACAGTATATTTTATTTGTCAAGAGTTAATTTGACGAGAATTGAAGAAGTTTTTGTTATTGAAACAGGAATTGTAAAAAACCGTAATTTTTAAAGGAGTTGATACGCCGATGGTTAATGTAAAACCCGTACAGATAGGTAAAACTGAACGTATGAGTTTCGCAAAAATCGATGAAGTTATCGATATGCCTAACCTTATCGAGGTTCAGACTAAGTCCTATAAGTGGTTTTTAGAGGAAGGTCTTAAGGAAGTATTCCGCGACGTTTCCGGCATAACCGACTATACAGGCAATTTTGTACTCGATTTTCTCGATTACGAGGTGGATTTGGATAACCCCAACTACAGCGTTATTGAGTGTAAGGAGCGTGATGCTACATATTCAGCACCGCTTCGTGTACGTGCAAGACTTTTGAACAAGGAAACAGGCGAGATTAAGGAAAACAACGTATTTATGGGCGATTTACCGCTTATGACCGACAGCGGTACGTTCGTAATTAACGGTGCAGAGCGTGTTATTGTTTCACAGCTTGTTCGTTCTCCCGGTGTTTACTATAAAATGGAGCACGATAAAACCGGTAAGGAGCTGTTCTCGTCAACGGTTATCCCGAACCGAGGTGCTTGGCTTGAATACGAGAATGACGTTAACGACGTTTTCTACGTTCATATTGATAAGAACCGTAAAGTTCCGATTACAACCTTTATCCGTGCTTTAGGTCTTGGCAGCGATGCTGAAATTCTTGACTATTTCGGTGATGACGCTCGTATTAAGGCTACTATCGAAAAGGATACGACTAAGAGCGTTGAGGAGGGTATGCTCGAGGTTTATAAAAAGCTTCGTCCCTCTGAGCCTTCGATTATCGAAAGTGCCCAGCTTCATATTCATAACCTTTTCTTTGACCCGCATCGTTATGATATGTCAAGAGTTGGTCGTTATAAGTACAACAAAAAGCTCGGCATATCAAACAGACTTTCAGGAAGAATGCTCGCTGAGCCTGTAGCTGATCCGCGTACAGGCGAGGTTTTAGCTCAGAGAGATGACGTTGTAAGCCGAGAGCTTGCTGTTAAAATGGAGAACGCAGGCGTTAAGGTTGTTTATGTACGCGTACCCGAGAGAGATAATAAGGTTGTAAAGGTTATCTCCAACGGTATGGTTGACATCAGCGGCTACGTTGATTTTGACGCTAAGGCTGAATGCGGAATTAACGAGCAGGTTGTTTTTGATGTTCTCTGTGATATTTTAGATAAAGCAGAAAACGAAGAACAGCTCAAAGAAATGCTTGTTGAGAGAAAAGCAGAGCTTATTCCTAATCACATTACGGTTGATGATATATTCGCTTCTATTAACTATATGAACTGCCTTGCTGAAGGCGTTGGAAACACCGACGATATCGACCATCTCGGTAACCGTCGTATCCGCTGCGTAGGCGAGCTTTTACAGAACCAGTTCAGAATCGGCTTCAGCCGTCTTGACAGAGTTATTCACGAGAGAATGACTCTCCAGAATCAGGACGCTGAAACTATGACTCCTAATACACTTATTAATATAAGACCCGTAACCGCGGCTATAAGAGAGTTCTTTGGTTCTTCTCCGCTTTCGCAGTTTATGGATCAGAACAACCCTCTTGCAGAGCTTACTCACAAGCGTAGACTTTCTGCACTTGGTCCCGGCGGTCTTTCACGTGACCGTGCAGGATTTGAGGTTCGAGATGTTCACTATACCCACTACGGACGTATGTGCCCTATCGAAACCCCTGAAGGACCTAACATCGGTCTTATCTCTTATCTTGCAACTTTTGCTAAGATTAACGAGTACGGCTTTGTTGAAGCTCCGTTCAGAAGAATTGACAAGGAAACAGGAATCGTAACTGATGAGGTTGTATATATGACAGCTGATCAGGAAGACGATTTCGCTGTAGCTCAGGCTAACGAGCCGCTCGATGAAAACGGACGCTTTGTAAACAAGAGAGTTGTCGGTAGATACAGAGACGGCTTCGTTGAGTATTCTCCCGAACGCTTTGACTTTATGGACGTATCCCCGAGAATGGTTGTATCCGCGGCTACCTCGATGATTCCGTTCCTTGAAAACGATGACGCGAACCGTGCGTTGATGGGTTCTAACATGCAGCGTCAGGCAGTTCCGCTTATGATTACTCAGTCGCCTATCGTAGGTACCGGTATGGAATACCGCACAGGTACAGACTCAGGCGTATGTGTGCTTGCTGAGGGTGATGGTGTTGTTGCAAGAGTAGATGCTAACAACGTACGCGTTCTATACGACGACGGCACTGTTAAGGACCATCAGGTTATTAAGTTCTTAAGAAGTAACCAGGGTACTTGTATCAACCAGATTCCTGTTGTTGAGAAAGGCGAACGTGTTACTAAGGGTACTGTCCTCGTTGACGGTCCCGCAACAAAGAACGGTGAAATCGCACTCGGAAAGAACGCTCTTATCGGATTTATGACCTGGGAAGGTTATAACTACGAGGACGCGGTTCTTATCAGCGAAAAGATTGTCAGAGAAGATGTATATACATCTATTCATATTAACGAATATAATACCGAGGCAAGAGATACAAAGCTCGGACCCGAGGAAATCACACGTGATATTCCGAACGTCGGCGACGATATGCTTAAGGACCTCGATGAAAACGGTATTATCCATATCGGTGCTGAGGTTAACTCGGGCGATATTCTTGTCGGCAAGGTAACTCCTAAGGGAGAAACCGAGCTTACC
>JAFLSL010000212.1 GCA_022510985.1 Ruminococcus sp.
GAACATAGAGCTTATTATCTTCAGCATAAACTCCGTGAGGAGCGAGTACTGCTGATGTTACATCTTTTCCGAGCCAACCGTCTGTAAAGTATGTAGTACCGTCGGAAGACTTAACTGCAACATAGCTTTCTTGTTTAAACGTCATTGTGTAATGACCGTTTACAAACTTCTTGTCACCCTGGTTTTCAGCATCAGAGTCTGTACCATAGTCAGCTCCATTGATATAACCTACGAGGTAATAATCATCGGATAACTGAGGATTTGTTGTTGCCTCAGATGCTGAGGAACTTGATGAAGGAATCGGATCCTCATCAAAAGTTACTTCATCGTTTAAGCTCTTGCCATCAGGGTTGGTTGCATGCTCCTCAATCAAATCAGCAATGCCTTGCATAATATAAGTCGCATCTTTAACGCTCACGCCCGGTTCTCCGTCAACATCAGCAAGATAAAGCTGAATGTCGGAAAGCGTTTCTAAGTCTGCGAGATATTGCTGAATGAGTGTAGCGTCTCTGATATCAACGGCTCCGTCCATATTGACATCGCCCATTTTGTAGGACTTAGCCGCTGCACCAACTCCAATGCCTGAAATACAAGCCATAGACATTAATAATGTTACGACAAGTATTAAGCTTAAAGCTTTTCTCATTGTTTTACGCATAATTTTCCTCCTTAAAAATGTTATACAAAATTGTACAAAATAATTATAACACTTTGAAAAAATTTAATCAATAGAGACTAACAAATTTTAGGTAAAAATTCACGCTTTAACTTTGTTGATTTTGCATAAAGTTTACTTCCTTTTTTAGACAAAAAAGAGGTTGCCTCAAAAGAGACAACCTCAAAACTAATTAAATATTAATTATTTTAACAGTTTAATTATTTTTTAACAGTAATCTTGCAAGTGAGAGTAACGCCGCTTACCTTAACTTTGATGTTAGCTTTACCCTTCTTCTTAGCAGTTACTTTACCGCTGCCGTTAACAGTAGCAACCTTCTTCTTGCTTGAAGAATACTTAACCTTGCCTGTGCCGCCTGTAACCTTTAACTTAAGTGTCTTCTTAACCTTAAGTGTAGCCTTAGTCTTGTTAAGCTTGGGGTTATTTACTGTAATTTTTACAGAAGCAGTCTTGCCGTTGTTCTTAGCAGTAATAGTAACAGTACCCTTCTTGATACCCTTTACATTACCCTTAGAGTCAACAGTAGCAACCTTCTTGTTGCTGGATGTGAATGTTGTTGTGCCAACACCATTCTTTACAGAAGCTGTAACCTTTGTAGTCTTCTTGATATAGATAGACTTAGCTTTAGCAGAGATAGAAATGGTTGTAACAGGCTTTGTAACTGTAACAGGGCATGTGATTGACTCAGACTCGCCGTTCTTTGTTAATGTGAAGATAACGTTAGTCTTACCAGCCTTAAGGCCCTTAACTGTAACAGCACCTGTATCAGGATTTGTAGTGATAGAAGCGATAGTTGCGTCTTCAACTGTAGCAACAGCGTCCTTATCGTTCGGGGTAATTTTCGTTGACTCGCCTACTTTGATAGAAACAGAATCCACATCAAGTCTGAAACCGTACTCAGGGAATACGCCGTCCTTGCAGACGCCGTTGTTAGCCTCAGCCTCTTCACGTGTAGCATATTTACCATACTCACCGTTTCCGTAGTAGTATAACCATACTCCCTTATATGTAGCCTTGCCTGAGTATTCATTAACCTCAGTAGCCTGGGGGTTACATACAAAAATCATACCGTCAAAGTTCTCAACGCCGTTGGGATAGAATCCATAATCATCCTCATCTGCATCATAGAACTCGCAGGGAATATCGCTGGTCTGGATAGCAGCTACATAACGATCGGGATATAAATCCTTCTCAGAATCAGGACCGCCGTCAACGAGGTTGTTCCAGATAATCTGCGGTACATCCTCAGGAACCTGAGCTACGAAGATGTTCTTATCCTCAGGAAGAGTCTCAGTTACTGCGAAGCCCGGCCAGTCATTGGTAAGCTCGCCCTGGTAATCCTTTGCGTTGTAGGAACCGCCCCACCAATAGATACCTGCGGAGCAGGAAGCGAGACCTTCTTCTTCAACATATGTGTCATTAAATGTGTTTCTCCAAGAATCAGGCATATAGAACATATATGTCTTTGTGTTAATCTGATTATCAGGATCCTTGTTTACAATGTCTTTAACATTGTATCTGTGGAGAATGTCTCCCGCATTAGCAGATGCGGATACTGCAGCAACACAAGCCATAGAAGCGAGGATGCAAACAGCAAGAACTAAGCTTAATGTTTTCTTTAATGCTTTCATTAAATATTCCTCCTAAATGAAATTTTCCGCAATAGCGGATTTAAGCTTACATATATTATAATTTATATGGAGAATATTTTCAAGCAGTTTTTACAAAAATTTTAATTTTAGTATCTTATACAAATTAGTATTGTTTTTTTTATGCACAACTACCATTGAATATGATTTTTGGTAAATTCTTCATAGCTCGTTACTTGACAACAGTTAGGTTTTTTATTACTATATCTAATGTATGTAAAACACTTTGAGAAATGAGGGTTTAATTTGGACAACAACAAAAAAAGTATGGAAAATATTGTCGCTTTATGCAAAGGCAGGGGTTTTGTATATCCCGGTTCTGAGATTTACGGCGGACTCGCAAACACATGGGATTACGGCCCGCTCGGCGTAGAGTTGAAGAACAATATAAAAAAAGCATGGCTTAAGAAATTTGTACAGGAGAGCAAGCTTAACGTAGGTTTGGATTCTGCTATTCTTATGAACCCGCAAACCTGGGTCGCATCAGGACATTTAGGCGGTTTCTCAGATCCGCTTATGGACTGCCGCGAATGCAAAACACGTCACAGAGCCGATAATCTTATCGAGGATTTTG
>JAFLSL010000213.1 GCA_022510985.1 Ruminococcus sp.
TTGAAACCTTTGAGAAAAACCAGCTCGACTGCAGTTCTTCGTGGAATTCTTCGCCGCGTTTAAAGGCGAACTCCTTGTTTCCGATTGAAATACTATCGTCAATTCTGACCTGCGTTCTGCGTTTGATACGCTTTCCGTTTACATAGGTACCGGTTTTTGAGCCGGTATCGGTAATAAACCAGCCTTCCTTACGACGCAAAAGCACGCAATGATTTCGAGAAACCGCAGGGTCGTCAACGGCAATATCCGAGCCTCTTGCTCTGCCAATAGAATTTTCCCAAAACAAAACGGGAATTTTTACGCCCGTATCAAGATCCTGAAGAAGTACGAGCGGTCTTTCGGGACGGCGGCGACGACGCATTGCCGCGAAAATCTGATATACAATTACAACGGTATAAATCGGAAGTAACATACGAAGTGCCACAACCGCGATATCCATAATCAGCGTCATACTAACCGTCCTTTCTTTGCACAAATTTATACATAATATATTCTACTGCAAATGAGGTTAAAAGTCAATGGATAAGTTAGTCGCATCAATAGCCATAAATCGTCAATTTGTCACATAAAATTCTGCAAAAAATCGGTCGGGCAAGCACCCGACCGAAAACAAAATTTTATTAAGATTTAACCTCTGACTATACAGCCCGTTGTGCAGTAAGTTGAACAAGCATTACAGCAGACACATTTTTCGTAGTCGATTTCGGCTACGTTATTTTTTACTTTTATCGCGTCAACGGGACAAACCTTTTCGCACTTTTTACAGCCGATGCATCCGTTTGTGCAGACCTTTCTTGTAACAGCACCTTTGTCCTTATTACTGCAGAGAACCGCAACGTCCTCTATAGCAGGCGTAAGCGAGATAAGGTGGTTCGGACAAGTTTTAACACAAAGTCCGCAGCCGACGCATATGGGGCGGTAAACGTGAGCCACACCGTCTTTAATATCAATAGCATCCTGCGGGCAGACGTTCTTACAATCGCCCAGCCCGAGACAGCCGTAGCCGCAAGCTCCTTTTGAGCCGAAAATCAGCTTTGCAGCCGAGCAGCTCTCCATTCCGCGGTAATCAACGTTGTCCTCGGTTGCATCGCAGTCGCCGCAGCAATGAACCACCGCCGCTTGCTCGATAACGTCCTCAAACTCAACGCCTAAAATTTCGCTGAGCTGTTTTGAAACCGCGTCAGCTCCGGGGATACAAAGGTTAGTCGCAACGCCTTCCTTCTCAACAAGTGCTTTTGCGTAACCGTCGCAACCCGCATATCCGCAGGCTCCGCAGTTCGCTCCGGGTAAACATTCGCGGACTTTAGGAAGTCTTTCGTCCTCTTTAACCGCCATAATTTTTGACGCAACGACCAAAACCGCCGCACAGATTAAACCTATTACAACTACGGGAATAACCGCCGTAAGAATTGCACTCATACCACGACCCCCTTACGCAAACAGGTTTTCTATTACGCCGCCGAAACCCATAAAGGACAGCGAGGTAATAGATGCCGCAACCAAGGTTATCGGCAGACCTTTAAACGATTTCGGAATATCCGCACCCTCGAGCTTACTTCTTACTCCCGAGAACATAACCATCGCGAGCATAAAGCCGAGACCGCTTCCGAGTGAGTTGACCATAGATTCAACGAAAGTGTAGCCCTCGTCGATATTCAGAATTGTAACGCCTAAGATTGCACAGTTTGTCGTAATAAGCGGAAGATAAACACCGAGCGATTTGTGAAGTGCGGGGATATATCTTTTCAAAACGATTTCAACGAGCTGAACGAGTGCCGCAATTACCAAAATGAAAACAATTGTCTGCAAATAGCCGAGGTCGTTGGGATTAAGAAGAAACATCTGAATAGGCCATGTAACCGCGGTTGCGATGAGCATTACAAAAATTACCGCAAGGCTCATTCCCGTTGCGGAATCGAGCTTTTTAGATACGCCTAAAAACGGGCAAATTCCGAGGAATCTCGAAAGAATATAGTTGTTTATAAATACCGCGGAAAGCAGGATAATAATAAGCTTAGTCATTATTCTCTACCCCCTCGCATTTTTTGCTATGGCAGATATCCGCAGACGGACAGCCCGCACAGCTGAATTCCTTGTTCGGCTTATCTACTGTAAGCTTATTTACAATAGCAATTAAAAGACCGAACACGAAAAATCCGCCGGGTGCCATAGTCAGAATAGAAATGTTGTTATCAGTAAGTACGGGTATCGGGAATCCGAGCCATGTTCCGTTTCCGAAAACCTCGCGGAGAGTACCCATCATAACGAGGGTAAGCGTAAAGCCCGCACCCATTCCAAGACCGTCTATCGCGGAATCGATAACCTTGTTTTTCTGGGCAAACATCTCAGCACGACCGAGAATAATGCAGTTAACAACGATAAGCGGAAGATAAATTCCGAGTGCCTCATCAAGTGCAGGCGAGAACGCCTTAACAAGCATCTGCACCATAGTTACAAAGCCTGCGATTAAAACGATAAAGCAGGGAATTCTGACCTTATCGGGGATAACGTTTCTCAGTGCAGAGATTACCACATTTGAGCAAAACAGCACAACGGTAGCCGCAACTCCCATTCCGAGTGCACTCATTACGTTTGTCGAGGTCGCAAGTGCAGGGCAGGTGCCGAGCATAAGCACAAGCACGGGGTTTTCTTTTATGATGCCCTTTGAAAAATTTTGCAATTTAGTCATCACTGTGCCTCCTTTGCCAAGTCATACGCCTTGAAAGCGTCCACAATTGCCTTTTTGTACGCATTCGAGGATATTGTCGCACCTGAGATAGCGTTAACCTCGTCGAGGTTATTTTCAGTTTTTCCTATATACTGATTCTTGTAAGGCTCGTCGGCGGTTTTTGAGCCGAGACCGCTTGTTTCCGAATGGGA
>JAFLSL010000214.1 GCA_022510985.1 Ruminococcus sp.
AGTCCTGCGGACTGTTTTTAGACCGCCGCGTTGATGAACGTTTTCTCCTACCACATACCTCGACAGACGAGAACTAACCCTTCTGAAAATGACGGTATGTTACCTGCACCAAAAAGTGGACACTTTATGTGTCCACTTTTTTAACGCTTAATTTGAAACCATAGTTTACGCTACAGGATTTATACTTCCGCGTTCACAGCGGTTACCCCATGAGTCGATAAGTTCGTCACCGCGATATACACAAATAATCTCGCAGTTGTTCGAACATTTACCGCAGGAGGCCTCTCTGATGCGGAACTCCATATTTTCAATAGCAAAATCGAAATCCCTGCGAGCACTGCTGTTCTTAGCGAGGATTGCCGCACCGATAGCACCCATAAGGTGGCCGTTCGGATCGACATTTACTTTGCAGCCAAGTGCTTTCTCAAATGCCGCTACAACTCCGCGGTTTTTGCTCACACCGCCCTGAAAAACGACCGGTGAGACAATGCGCTTACCCTTACCGACGTTGTTAAGATAGTTAGCAGCGACAGCGTTGCACACACCCGCGATAATGTCCTCTTTCAGATATCCCATCTGGATTTTATGAACGAGGTCGGACTCCGCGAAAACCGTACATCTCGCTGCGATGGACGCAGGGTGTTCCGACTTGAGGGCGATATCGCCTATATCCTCTATCTCTATTCCGAGGCGCTTAGCCTGGCTCGACAGAAACGCTCCCGTTCCCGCTGCACACAGCGTGTTCATAGCGTAATCGACAGCCACGCCGTTTTCCACGAGGATGATTTTTGAGTCCTGTCCGCCGATTTCGAGGATAGTGCGGACGTCGGGATAGAACGCCGTCGTTCCCACCGCGTGAGCAGTTATTTCATTTTTGACCATTGTTGCTCCGAGAACTGCACCGACAAGCTTACGTGCACTTCCTGTCGTGCCTGTTCCCACGATTTTATACTGTTCTTTATCGAACTGCTCTTCGAGAATTGCGACGAGCTTTTTAACTGCGTCGATAGGCGCACCCTCCGTCCAGATATATGAGCTGCTTAAAATATTGTTGTCCTTATCAATAATAACGCCTTTTGTTGAAATCGAGCCTACATCGATTCCCATATATGCGTGCTTCATTATTTCACAACCTTCTTTCTCATAGAAATCATATCATAAAATGCTTCAAGTCTCGTCACAAGTCCGACATCGCTCGTTTGAGCGTCGTATGTCAAATATAAAATCGGCATTTTGTAGTCGGAGCTTATATTCTGCAACACAGGCATAACGTCAATCTCAGGAGTACAGTTTGCAGATTTTATATGAATAACACCGTCAAACCCTTGCTCCGCGTACTCCTTTGTGCTGCGAATATTAGCAGTTGAAGTGGGCCCCATTTGGTATGTTGTGAATTCCTTCACTCGCACATTAAGGTTTTTCTCTCCTGGGTAATGCAAAAACATATTTGAGACATTCATCCAGCGGTGAATTTCCACTCCCATTTCGGCGAGCTTTTGCTCCACATCAAAGTTCGAGAACTGATCCATCGCCGTATAGAACTCGCCCACAACGCCCACACGCAAAGGATGAGAAGGTTTTGAAATCGGTATCTGCTCAAACGCGTGCCTAACCTTTTTGTACGCACGCTCTATTTCGTCCCTTGAATTTGCGGAGTACATATTCGAAATAAAATTCTCGTACGCTTTTTTGTATGTGCCTCTCTTTGTCTCAAAACCGCAATTCAGATAGTATTCGGAAGTTATCGAGTCTATGTATTCGGTCATTTTTATCGCTTCGAGCAGTGTTTTAAAAACCTTTCTGTACTTAACCTTCGGATTAACGTACTTTGCCGCCTTGAACAAATCCTTAACCTTGCCGGTGTCGTACTCAGAAAGATTGATAAAGTCAAAATCATATCCTAAATCGTGCAGTATCTGCTCCTGCAGCTCGCCGTAATACCCGAGCTTGCATATTCCGTAAACCATAACCAGCGTGTCCGCACCTTCTTCAAGTGTCTCTATCATATTTCCGAGCAATATTTTGAACGGAGTACACACGAAGTCGGGGCTGTACTTAGCACCTATTTCCATCGTTCTGTGAGTGAGTCTCGGCGGTAGGATGCATCTCACGCCAAGCCCGTTTTCAAGCAGATAGCGTATCGGAGCATTGTAATTTGCGTAGCGAGGGAACGCCACTTTTCTCACGGGTTTCTTTAACTCCTTCATTACAGCAGCCCCCTTTTGAATCGAATAATATCTATAAAGCTTTCAAGACGTGTCTCCGTTCCGGCTGTACCGTTCTGACCATCCAACACAAGATTGAGCATCGGAATGCTGTCAATGCGTCTGAGCATAAGCTCGTTGACCATCGCGTCGGGTCCGCACGGAAATGCACTGAGGAAAATAATGCCGTCAATTTTATCCTTGTACATATCTATGCCGCCGATTATCTCGCGGTTAAGCTGCCATTTGCAGGTCGGCGACATATTAAGGCTGCGTTTCAGTGCAGTATCTCGGTCAACAATTCCCGCGTTGATAGGCAAAACGCCGCTCTTTTTCAGGAAGTCGGTAATCGGCTTTCCGATAAACGAGTCCTCAATCAGATAGTCGTGCCCTGCTATAAGTATCTTGAGTCCGTCCTTTTCAAGCAGGCGTTTTTGCTTTTGCAGCTTATCCTTCCACGCACACTTTTCTTCCTTTTTTGCCGCCTTATAGGCACTCAAGGTGCTTTTGACAGAACAGCCCAGCGACTGTCCGAGCGACAGGAACGCTTTCAGCTCGCCTTCTCCGCCGAGCACATCGACATTACAAGTAATAAATTTTTGTCCGCTGTCTCTGAACATATTCTTCGCAATATCGTACATTGCGTGAAAACGCGGGCACATATCCCTGTTC
>JAFLSL010000215.1 GCA_022510985.1 Ruminococcus sp.
GCACTATTACAACACGCTGTGGGGTACGGTTATCTTTTTAGGCGGAATACTAATCGGTACAATAAGTGCTTTGATTATCGGCTTAATCTATATGTTCATTTATCCGAAGGTTGAGTTCAACTTTACTCTGCTTTTATTTATCGGACTTTTATCGAGTGTTGTTTCCGTACTCGGAGATCTCTCATTCTCGCTTATAAAACGCTCATGCAAGATAAAGGACTTCGGCTCAATCTTTCCGGGGCACGGCGGATTTCTCGACAGATTTGACAGCGTAATTTTTTCAGCTCCCTTAATTTATTTTATCGGAATAAATTTCGCTATATTTCTATTCTAGGTGAGTTATGATTAAAAATATTTCAATCCTCGGTTCAACCGGTTCCATAGGAACTCAGGCGTTGGATGTAGTGGATAATTTAGATTTAAAGGTATCCGCAATTACTGCGAGTACAAATATAAAGTTACTTGAAGAGCAGGTTAGAAAATACAAGCCTGCTCTTGCAGTCGTTTTTAACGAAAGTAAATTTTCTGAATTTAAGAAAAATATTGCGGATACTAATACTAAGGTATCCTGCGGTATGGACGGACTAATTGAGGCGGCAACAATTAATGATGCCGATTTAGTGTTAAACTCGGTTGTGGGAATGGTAGGTTTGCAGCCCACAATTTCAGCCGCCAACGCTAAAAAGGATATTGCTCTTGCAAATAAAGAAACATTAGTTGCAGGAGGAAGTCTTGTGATGAAAGCTGTTAAGGATAACGGCGTAAATCTTTATCCCGTAGACAGCGAGCATTCTGCTATTTTTCAATGTCTGCAAGGCTGTCCCGAAAAGAAAGCCCTTAAAAGATTGATTTTAACGGCATCAGGCGGACCGTTCTTCGGAAAGAAAACAGACGAATTAAAAAATGTTACAGTTGAACAGGCACTAAATCATCCCAACTGGGATATGGGTGCAAAAATAACCATTGACTCTGCTACAATGATGAATAAAGGTCTTGAAATCATAGAAGCGTCGTGGCTTTTTGATATGCCTGCTGATAAAATAGATGTTGTAGTTCACCGAGAAAGCGTTATCCATTCTTTGATAGAATACGAGGATAATTCCGTTTTGGCACAGCTCGGTGTACCCGATATGCGTATTCCTATTCAATATGCTATAACATACCCAAAAAGATTTAAGTCACCCGTTAAACAGCTTTCGTTAACTGATTACGGCAAGCTTACTTTCTTCGAGCCTGATTACGAAACCTTTAAATGTCTTAGGGCGTGTAAGATAGCTATAGACCGTGGCGGACTTTGTGCGGCAGCGGCAAACGGAGCTAACGAGGTTGCAAACGCACTTTTCAGAGAAAGAAAAATTTCTTTTCTTGACATTGGTGATTTGGTTACCGACGCTATGCTTAATCAGGATAACATAGAGGCAAAAACTGTTCAGGATGTTTTAAATGCCGACAATGCGGCAAGAGAATTCGTACTTAACAGTATCTGATTTTGGAGTTGAATATATTTGGAAATTCTCACAATTATTGCTTTAATTATAATCGGAATACTTCTTTTTGAGCTAATTATCCTTTTCCACGAAGGAGGTCATTTTTTGACCGCCAAAAAAAGCGGAGTTCAGGTTAACGAGTTTGCTCTCGGAATGGGACCAAAGCTCATTAGCTTTAAGAAAGGAGAAACTACGTATTCCTTAAGACTTCTTCCGATAGGCGGATATTGTGCAATGGAAGGTGAGGACGAGGAAAGCGAAAATCCGAGAGCATTCAACAATGCTAAAGTTTGGAAAAGAATGATTATAATTGTAGCCGGTGCGTTTATGAATATCGTGCTTGGTTTTATTATGATGTTCGTAATTGTTGTTCAAAGTGCGTCCTTTTCTTCAACTACAGTAGATAGCTTTCCGCAATTGTCTTTTTCTGCAAACAGCGGACTTCAATCGGGGGATACTATTGTAAAAATGAATAATTACAGCGTATGGAATTCTCAGGATTTATCCTTTGCTATAGCGACTATGAAGTGCAAGGATGTCGCCGGAGATACTTTATCAGTCTATAAAGAAGACTGTGCTATAACGCTTTGTAATCTGTATGCTGAAAAATATAACGACAAAAAAGCCAATTACAACGAAAAACAGCTTAAAAAGGTTTTGAAAATCTTAACCGAAGGCACAAGTGAAATTAATTCTTCCTCTTCAAAATCCTCTGCAAAGTCAGTTATGGATAAATACTATGGGAAGATTGAAAAATATCTGGAAGTAAACAACTACAAAATTCCCGATATCGAGGTTAAAAAGACGCGTCAGCGTTATCAAACAGACGTAGAGGTTGTCCGTGACGGTAAAAATATTTTGCTCAAAGACGTACAGCTCTACACGTATTTTGAGTCCAAGGACGCTGAAACGCCCTCGGTTTCGGTTGATTTTTACGTTAAACCGATAGAAAAGAATTTTGCCACGGTTTTACAAGAAACTGCAGGTCGTACTATATCCGTAGTTCGTATGGTATGGACATCATTAGTCGGACTTGTTAGCGGACAATTTTCGTTTCAGGATATTTCAGGTCCTGTAGGAGCGGCATCAGCAATTACTCAGGTTGCCTCAAAAGGACTTGAAAACAGCTTTCTTGACGCATTTAACAGCATACTATTTATGATGATGCTGATATCCGTTAACCTGGGTGTATTCAATATGTTACCTTTCCCTGCACTGGACGGCGGAAGGTTCTTATTCCTTCTTATCGAATTTATATTCAGAAAACCGATTCCGAGAAAAGCCGAGGGAATAGTTAACGGAATTGGACTGCTCCTTCTTTTTGCGTTTATGGCTGTAATAACAGTAAAGGATATA
>JAFLSL010000216.1 GCA_022510985.1 Ruminococcus sp.
AGAATAAGCTTAAAGCAACTTGTTTTAGTTTCGTTTTTCAGAACAACCTGTTCTTTTCCGTTAACTTTATCTGAATTGTCGTAGCTAAAACCGTCGCAAACTACGCCGTAATCCATACCCGCATATTTTTCAAATTCCTCGAGGGTGTACTGCGAATTTTCAAGGCTGTTGTAATCGCTGAAATCGGAAAGTGCCTTTTCTTTAATATAATCTTTTCCGAGGGTTGTTGGCTCTAAGTTAAAGAGTATTCCCTTTTTTGTGGATTTAAGGTTGATTGACTTTACATTTGTGCCGACAAAATTCAGGTTTTCGATTACAAAATACGCGGAAAAATAATCGCGGTAACCATCTTTAAGATACGGACTGCCGTCAGGATAATCCATAAAAGCACCCGTCATAGCTGTGTTTGAGTAGCCGGAGGTTATATAGTTATCGTTGCCCTGTGTGTCTGCGGCATTTGCAACGATAGAAAAAGAGTTTTTCGGCTGATTAATATTTCCTAAGCCTATCCACGCACCGGCGGCGAAAACAGCTGCGGCGAGGGTAACGGCAACGGGCTTAAACCAAAATTTACTTTTTCTTTTTTCAGTATAGTTTTCCTTTTTCATATCTTCTCGAACCTGATACATTTTTGCAGTTAAAATATTTTTCTGCTCCTGTGTCAGTTTTAAGGAGTTGTTTTCATTTTTATATGTATTAACGTCAAATTTATCAGGCATTGTAATTCTCCTTTTCTAAAATACTTTTGAGTTTTTCTCTGCCTCGCGAAAGCCGTAGCTTTACCGCCGAGCGTGAGATTTTGAGGGTGTCTGAAATATCGTCGATTTTCATATCCTCGTAGTAGTGCAGGTAGATTACGGTACTGTACTTTTCGGAAAGCTTTCCGACTGCCTGCAAAAGGGTTAAATCCCTGTATTGCTGATTAAACTCAATTTCACCTACATCTTCAAGGCTTACGGTTCGGACTTTACTTGCTTTTCTCATTAAATTTTTTGAGCAGTTTACGGCAACCCGTATAAGCCACGCTTTAAGATGTTTTTCGTTCTTTATTTTGTCGGTGTTTTTCATAAGTATTATAAAAACCTCTTGGCATATGTCGAACGAATCCTGTGGAGAGTGAGTTATATTAAGAGCAATTCTGTAAATGGTGTCGGAATATTCATTTACAACTTTTGTTATAAAATCGTCAGCGCTAAACAATTCCATTTTTTACCTCCTTCGTATATAACACGTTTATCGAAAGAAAAAGGTTACATAAATTTTTGAAAATTATAGGCATTAAAAATAACCTTAGCACATCGCTAAGGTTATTTTAATATCTGTAATTAATTTGCACTCATATATTGAACGCCGGGCTTTGGAGCTTTGCCTGTTTTTGCGTACATAAGCTCCTCGCAGGTTACAAGCTGATAGCCTTTCTTTATAAGCTTGGGTACCATTTTCTCAACCGCCTCGGCTGTGGGTGTGTAGATTTCGTGCATAAGAACAATATCGCCGTCCTCTACGTTATCCATAACGGCGTTATAAATTTTATCGCAATCTCTCGACATCCAATCCTGCGTGTCGATTGACCAGTAATAGAGAGGCATATTCTCTTTTTTGCATTCCTTGCGGATTAAATCGGTTGTCATACCGCCGGGTGAGCGGAAGGAGTTAGGATACTGTCCGCAGATTTTGTGAATTGCATCTGAGGCCTTTTTGATATCGGAAACAGTAACGTTTTCGCCGTAATGCACGTGGTTCCAACTGTGGTTAGCAAGTTCCATTCCGAGATTTGCTTTACGCTTGATGTTATCAGGGTGGTCTTTTGCGTTCTTACCAATCATAAAAAACGTCGCCTTAGCGTCATATTTTTCGAGCGTGTCGAGAATTTTATCGGACGCATCGTTGTAGCCCGGTCCGTCGTCAAAGGTTAGTGCAACCATCGGCTTGCTCGGATCAAGGTTACTTCTTAGCACAAAATCCTTTGCGATATAGGTTATGCTCGCGTTACTCCATTTGCCTGTTACAGTGCCTTCACCGCGTTTAATTGTAGTGCGGATTCTTACGCTGTATGCACCCGATTTATCAAGCCCCTTAAGTTCAAGAGAAGGGTTCTTTTTCTGTTTTACTTTTTCTGTTTTTGCGTCTTTAAAATTCTTGTCGGTGCCTTTAACGTACTGTATCTCGTAGTTTTTAGCATTTTTAACCTTATCCCAGGAGAGCGAAATTGTACCCTTTTTCTTTGAATTGCAGAGGGTGAATTCGGGGGATTTGGGCAGGGTAAAAATA
The DNA here is from genome assembly GCA_022510985.1 of Ruminococcus sp. Classification (GTDB taxonomy): domain Bacteria; phylum Bacillota; class Clostridia; order Oscillospirales; family Acutalibacteraceae; genus Ruminococcoides. The sequence goes on from JAFLSL010000216.1 coordinate 2,272, forward strand.
TCAACCGTGCTTTTTTTGCTCTCGACATTATTTCGATATGCACTTACGCATAGCGTGTAGTCAGTCTGAGATTTGAGCTTTTTTACGGTGTATTTTGTAGCGTTCTTAACCGAGCCGATTTTTTCAAAGTTGCCCTCGTCAGAAGTCTTTTTATAGATAACATATCCCTGAGCGTCCGAAACCTTCTTCCATTTAAGGGTAACGCCGTTTTGGGTGATTTTGGACGATTTAAGGTTTTCAACAGGGTCAAGCTTCGGCAAAAAAGCATTCCAAATCGTAACGCCTGCGAGCAGAACAATAATTGCCACTACGAGAACAAGTGCGTAGGGCTTTTTATTTGCGATTTTTGTGTTGTAAGAGCTGAAAGAGTTTCGGGGCGGTCGTTTAAACGAATTTCTCCTGCTTTTTTTTGTAGGATTATACCCGACATTTTCAACTTTAAAGTTTGTATATTTTACTTCCATTGTTTATTACTTCCAATAAGAAAATCAGATAATTATCTATTTTATATTCTAATAAAAAAAGAAATAAAAAGCAATACAAAAATGCAAAAAAACTTAGAAAGAAC
>JAFLSL010000217.1 GCA_022510985.1 Ruminococcus sp.
AAAAAAGGCACGGTTGTAATTAAGGCAAAGGTGGGTTCGGTGAAATCTTCCTGCAAGCTCAGCGTAAAAAATGCGGGTGTTAAATTTGTGCAAAGCACCTATTCAACCTATACCGACAGCACAATAGCCGTTAAGGCAGAGTGCAAAAAATCGCTTAGCTACAAAAGCTCAGATACTTCTATTGCAACGGTTTCTTCTTCGGGAGTTGTAACTCCAAAAGCAGAAGGTACAGTAAAAATTACCGCTAAAAGCAAATCAGGAAAAAGTGCAAGCTGTACGGTTAAAATCACAAAGCGTACCATTTCTATGGCACTTTCAAGCACAACAATTTACAAGAACTGTCACGCAATAATAACGGCTAAAGGTGGTACGACCTACACCTATAAAAGTTCTGATACAAAGGTTGCAACAGTAGACAGCTCGGGTGTTATTACAGGAAAATCTGACGGAAAAGCTAAGATAACCGTAAAAAGCGGAGATGCCTCCGCCTCAAAAAACATTACAGTAAAAACAGGCTCTTCCGTACATATCTCGCAGACCTCAGATTCGGTTAAAAAGGGTATGACCCTCGTTTTAAAATCTTCGACAAGCGGTGTAAAGTGGAAGTCCTCCGATAAATCCATCGCAACCGTAACTAACGGCTACGTTTTAGGAAAAAAGAAGGGTACAGCTATAATCTCCGCCTATACATCGAAAGGCGAAAAGGACTGCGTTGTTAAGGTAAAGGCAGCTGAACCTGTTAGATTTGCTTATACATCGGAAAATTCCGCCTTGCTTAATAAAACCGTAAAGTTTTATGCCATAACCGACAACAAGAGGTCGGACGTTAAATTTAAAATTACAGACCCCGATAAAAACGTCAGCTGGCTTACGAAATCGACAAAGTCAAATGACGGCTCAAATTATATATGGACTGCAAGCAAAGAGCTTTCTAAGTCAGGCTTTTATAATTACACGGCGTATTCCCGTACGTCCTCAAGTGCAGATTGGAAAACCTGCGAAAGCGGTGAGGGAGAGCTTTTTGTAAATAAAAGCGACAGCCGCACAGCTTGTGCGACGGGCGACCGCTTAGTTACCACGGATGTAATTGAACATATCGCAAGCTACGAGGGATTTCGCTCCGAGATTGAGGAGGATAATCTGGTCGCAAATTCGCCGACGGTCGGCTACGGACGTGTGGTTTATTCAGGAACGACATTCTACAACGGAATGACTAAAAAAGAGGCGTTCGCATATCTTGTTAAAACAATTAACGCGTCAGCCTATACATCGCGGGTTAACGCGATTTTAAAGGACAACAAGATAAAATTTAATCAAAACCACTTTGATGCTCTTGTTGACTTTTCATACAACCTCGGTGCCTACGCAATCACTAACCACAGCGAGCTTCTTGAAACGCTGACCTCAAGCTACGGCAAAAAATCGTATGAGAATACGGGTTATATAAATAAAACATCCACAGCACTCAGAAAAAGTGCGGATTCATCGTCTTCCAATCTTGAGACCGTTAAGGCAGGTACAATAGTAACCTTAGTCAGCGATACTGTTTATAATTCATCTTGGTATAACGTAAAGCTCAGCGACGGTACAAAGGGCTATATCCAAAAAGGACATATAACTATGCGTTCGAGTGATACATCGACCAGAAACCTAAAGAATGTTTCGGTCAGTACATATGCCAAAAACTTCTTAGCATATCATCACGCAAGCGGAACTTGCTATAAAGGACTTTTATACAGACGTGTAGACGAGCTTGAGATATTCTTCTTTAACGAATACGACAATGACGGTAAAAAGAACGAATACGGAATTTCGTATAAGTGTTCAGGTAATCCAAGCTTTTCTCTCTGATAACTTCTAAAATAATATCCCGACGCATATTTTTCAGTAGGACAAGTTAAACTTACTGAAAGAGGGATATTATGAAGGGTGTAATATTTACGCTTAAAAACAGAAGACAGAGACGCGGACTTCCTGCTGTCAGATTGCCGAACATAGAGAATATAAGGTCGATTTTACGGCGAAGAGGTACTCTTATATTTTTTGTATCATCAATGCTTTTGGGGCTTTTTTTCGGTTCGGCCTCGGTTTCGAGCCTTAGCTCAAAAACCTTGAAAACCCTTGATTTGCTCTTTACGACCAATCTTCCCGAAAGACTGAAAAACGGAATAGCGGGTGCGTTTTGTGCAAGCTTTGCATCCGATTTTATATTTTTATTTATTTCGGTGCTATGTGCTTTGAGCCTATGGGGCGTTATTGTGCTACCGTTTATAGCATTTTTTAAGGGATTTGGAATCGGAGTAAGTGCCGCATATCTTATCTCAAGCTACGGGATAAAGGGTGCTCTGTTTTATTTCTTAATAATACTTCCGGGAGTTTTCTTCTTCAGTATGATACTTGTGCATCAGCTCTCGGCTTGCTATTACATATTTAAAAAACTTTTTTTTAACGTGACAAGGGCTAGAAATTATAACGCTAAAGAAAACCTCGGACTGTTTTTGAAAAAAAGTCTGATATATCTTATGTGGACGCTTATAGCGTCCTTCGCGGACGCACTTTTGTGGTGTGTGTTTGCGGGATTGTTTAAATTTTAGGAGAATAAGGAAAATGGAAAAGGCAAAACTCGGTGTGGTCCGATTTTTTTCGGGTTACTTTAAAAATTTTCATAAATTCATTTTGGCAAATCTACTTTTTTCAGTACCATTATGTGCCTTTTCCGTAATATTTTATCTTGTGAATTCGCTTACGGGGCTTAATCTTTCGTTCATTTCTCTTGCTCCGATTATTTTCGTCTTTCCGTTTTTTTCGGGCATAACACTCATTACTCGAAATATAG
>JAFLSL010000218.1 GCA_022510985.1 Ruminococcus sp.
CGGCAACAATTTAAATCATAGCTTTTGGTTTGCCGTAGGACAGAATTCAAGTAAGCTTTCTGTTATAGGCGATAAAGCCTTCTTCCATTCGTCTATTATGAAATCAACAAGCGGTGAAGGTAAAGGCTTAGCTTTTTGGGACAGAACAAATAAAAGAGCCGTTGGCGAAGGAACAAGTAATTCTGTATTACTTGTATTTCCAAATCTCACATATGTCGGTGACAGAACATTTATGAATAACCCTGATTTAACGGGTGCTCTTTTAACACCGCAATATGTAACCATAGGTCAGCGAGCTTTTGCAAACACAAAGCTTACTGACTTTTATTTTAGATGGGATCCTTACGCAACAAGTACAGGCAGTACAGTTAATTCTTCTGTAATTGGTTCCTCAAGCACATTTGTCAATGCAAAAAAAAGGGCATATACCCATAATACAGATTTAGCAACCTTAAATAAATTCAACGGCTATAGTTCATTGTACTCCATAATCAACAACGGAAGTAACGGCTTAATTGCTCTATGGTCTAAATTCTTCTCGGATATAAGCTTTGCGAATTTTAACTTTGATGATTGGAAAGCAGAAGTAGGAAATGATACTCCCAAACAACCTACACTTGCTCCTGAGTTATCTTACGGAAAAAATAACGGTTTTAAATCGTTGGACGTAAAGAATGATATTGATATTGATACTGCAAACTACATAAAGACAGAAACAAAATGGACTACAACAAATAAGGTAGCAGAAGAAACAGTTACTTTTGGATATAAGAACAGAAACTATGTAGACTATATCTTTGTTGTTGATAACTCTCCGTCTATGGATAGAGCATCCTACAACTCTGCATACAATGGAAAAAATCAAGCGGGATATACTTCGGATATAGCGAAACCATATGAAGGAACGTACAACGTATCAAAAATGATGAATGCTTATTCTCAGATTTACGATATCTCGAAACAGGTTTTAAACAGTAAGAGCGACAATACTGTTTCCGTTATATCTTTTAGAGGTAAAGATAACAATGCCCTTGAAGCATCATCAAAGTTCCTCGTTCCCGATGGAACGTCACTGAGCAATATTTCAAATGCTGCAATGAAAAAATCCGATGATGTTTACAATGCTCTTTTCGCTACAGACAACGGATATGAAGATAATAACGACGGTGTTACAAACTATAGTTCAGGACTTTCAAGAGCTTATCAGTTAATAAACAGCTTAAAAAATGATACCAGAACAAAAGTTGTTATTATGATTACTGACGGTAACCCCACATATTACAACGGCACTAAAGCCGTGTCAGCAGGAACAACGGGTGTTGGTGATACTCAGGTTAACGGCATAGATTGGGCTAATGCCATAAGAGGAAACACAAGTATAAAATATACTGTTCATTCATATACAAAATCTTCATATACTGACAGTTCAAAATATGATGCGACAACGGAAAGCGTTTATGGTCTTAATTCAGAGATATTTGGACTTATTGTAGGTAGTGAAAACACAAGTGCTATGATAAGTGTTACTAATGCTAAAAGTAAAGTCTTTTTCAGCTCAACTATGGAAGATGTCGGCTCAGCTCTTAACAATATCATTGAAGAAGTTGTTGCAGAAGATTACGAGGTAGTTATTCCTCTTGATAACAACTTTAATTTAAAGACGAAAAACAGCGGTACCTTAGCTGTCAGCGATTTTGCATTAAAGAAAGACGGTAAGGTGTTAAATACAAGCTCTTCTAAAGAAAACTCTACTTATTATGTCAAGTACAGCGACAACTGTAGAATATCATATAATCAGAATATTAACTCGATTATATGGGATTTTACAGTAAGAAGTCTTGACGATGTTTTAGCTCCGTATGCAACATATACTTTGACGTTCAGCCTTGACTATAACGGCAAAGGCGGCGAGTACACTACAGGCGGTAAAACGTATGCAGCAGTTAATGATAACAGTTCAGATACATCAAAGTCCTCTGTATCTTCAACTGAAACCGATATGATACGGATATATAATCAGTCTGTTAGAAATGGAAATGTTTCAGGAACGTCAGGTGCTTATGTTATCTTATACAAAGGCGACGGCTCTAAAATTTTATCAAACTACGCTCCGCCTATTTACTTGCCCATAGAAACAGGCGAATTGCAAATATTGAAAAAAGTAAGTACAGCTAACGGAACAACTGAAACAAACACCGGTCGTTCTTTAGCAGGAGCAAAATTTACGTTATACGATAGTTCGTATAAAGAAGTCTATTTCACTACAAATTCCGGTAATGCTCAATTCTATTACTATAACGCATCATCAGGAAGCTCAACGCTTACCTCCCGAAGTGATTTTATCTATTTGTACTCACTTCCGTATGGCACGTATTATTTATGTGAAACTGCATTCCCCGAGGAAACAGATTATACATATACTTCGTCAAGTCTAAACTCAACAATGGCTATAACCCTTCCAAACGGCTCAATTGTTGATGTTATGAAAGTTGTAATTGATGATACAAATCCTAAAGGCAGAGTAGAATATTACAATAAAGCTATCCCGAAAGCGTACGGAACGATATACGGAACAAAAAGAATTATGACGGGCAGTACAACCCATCCTTCAAAAGAACTCGGCGGAGCTACAATGGGATTGTTTGAAACTTTTGGTGATGCTCAAAATAGAACTAATTGTATTGCAACCGCAATATCCGATAACAGCGGAAAATACACCTTCTCGCTTGAAAAACTAAAAGCTAATACCTCATATTATGTCCGTGAAATAAAAGCCCCTGACGGAGTACAGCTTGTAAATATTATACAAACCTCTAATATAACAGGCTTCTATACA
>JAFLSL010000219.1 GCA_022510985.1 Ruminococcus sp.
CATTATAACAGCACTTATCCCGTTGATATCGAGATTATTCGCCAGCATAGCTACTGATATTTTTTTGTTTTCAGCAATCTTTTTCATTTTTTATTTCTCAAACAAAGCGTCTGTGATTTTCTCGAATTCGGAGCAAAAACGCTCATTGTTGCTTTTTAATTCGCTCGGCATTTTTTTGATTATTTCATTGTAATCGTTCAAAATTCCGCCAAGCTTTTCCACATCTTCAACGAGGATTATATTTCCCTGACGCTCTTTTACAGCTCTGCAAAACTCGAGCTGATGGTCGTTTACGTGTTCGTCGAATTCTTTTTTTCTCGGAACTACAATCGGAATTTTTCCTTTTTGAAGCGGAGCGATAAAGCTCGAGGGACCTCCGTGGGTAATAACTATTCTGGCTTTTGCCACAAGCTCATCCATTTCCTGAAACGGAAAAAGCTTTTGCCATTTGCAGTTTTTCGGCTCGTAGGTTGAAAAACCCGTCTGAATAATAACTTCCTCGTCTAATTCTTTTGCTTTTAATTCATCAATATATTTTACCAGCCTGTTCATCGGCTGTTCGTGAGTACCGACTGTTACAAATATCACGTTTTTTCCTCCAAAGGCGGCGTCAGAATATGCTGCCTAAGTTAATAGCTTTTTTGTAAACCTGTTTCATTTCTTCCCATTGAACGATAAATTTATCGGTAACGGGATAAACCATTTTTCCTGTAATTGTGGATTTGTCTATTCGGTCAAAAACTTCGATATAGACGGTTTTTGCCCCGAAAAGCTTTCCTAAATAAAAAAAGGGAACCGCTACCGCCGCACCCGAAGAAATAATTATATCGGGCTTTTCTTTTCTAAGCACTTTAAGTGCAAGCCTCGTATTAATTATCAAAGCCTTTAAGCTTCGGTTTGTAGGATAATAGCAAGGATAAAACTTTTCGTCCTTTAAGACACTTCGAGCGTCCTCTTTGTCAAACGTTACCCAAACTCTTTCCTTCTTTTCCCAAAAAGGCTTCAGCATATATAAATGTGTAAGGTGTCCCCCTGAGGAGCCCACCAAGCATACTTTTTTACATTCTTTACTCATAACAATTCCATTTTACGCCAAACTCCGATTTGAAATCGGAGTTTGGCATTTACTACTACATTGAACCGTCTCTTCTGAAAACCGTTATAACTGTTTTCAGGAGGATTTTTATATCCAGCACAATTCGCCAATCGCGGATATACTGCGTATCGAGCTCTACAACCTTTTCAAAGTCGGTGATTTTACTTCTTCCGCTTACCTGCCACATTCCCGTAATTCCGGGCTTAATCGCAAGCCTTGCACGGTGATGAAGCTCGTATTTTTCCCATTCGTCAACCGTTGGCGGACGCGTTCCTACAAGGCTCATATCGCCTTTAAGAACATTAAAAAACTGCGGACATTCGTCAATAGAAAGTGTTCGAAGCCAACCGCCGACACCCTTTTTAATCTTTCCGTTTTTAAGACGCCTGCAACCGATTATGCGTTCGTCGCACTCTACTTTGAACATCATACCGTCTTTTACGCGGTTTTGGGACATAAGCTCCTTTTTTCTCTCCTCGGCGTCGGGATACATAGTGCGGAATTTATAGAGCTTAAATTTCTTGCCGTTTTTTCCGACTCTTTCCTGTTTAAAGAAAATCGGACCGGGAGATTTTATGTATATAATCGGAGCAACGAACAAAGTAAGTATAAACGTACCTATACACCCGACTAACGCACCGATAATATCAAATAATCTTTTTACAAAAAGCTGTTCTGTTGTCGCGGAGTTTATTGTTGAGGTCAACACGGTATATCCGCCGATTTTTTCAACCATCCGGCTTTTTGTTTCAATCACGGAAATATTTGCCAAACGCTCGTGAATAACCAACCCCATAGTTTCAAACTCACTTATGAGCTTACTCGGATACGGCATATTGCTGTGAATGTCAACAAAAACCTCATCAATCCATTCACGGCATATGTAATCGGCAGCGTCGTTTTTCGCCGCAACTACGGGAACACCCTTAATTTTCTTGCCTGTTAAGTTTTTATCGACAATTACGATGCCTGTAATTTTATAAGTTTTAATCTCATCGCTTTTTAAAGTGCTGATAACTTTTTCGGCAATATTGCTTGTTGTGACAACAAGCATTGAACGCAAGGCTGAATGTCTTAATCTGTAGCGTACGATTTTTTTCCAAATGTTTCTGAAAACATAAATCAGGAAAAAAGATAAAATCGCTATTAAGTATAGAATTTCTTTAAGTGAATCCGAGGCGTTGCTCCCAATCACAAACAAATAGAAAGCCGCCGCAAAAAACATAATTACAACGTACTGTGCCACACTGACCAGTTCTCTGTAATATCCTCGCTTTAGCACATTTTTATATGCGTGGGATAAAAGTGCGACAATTATCGCAATTGCGTTGAGCGTAATTAAAAAATTATACAGCTCTTTATTTACTTCTTCTCTTAAAAAAGCGTCTGTCGCACCTTGTTGTTGCAAAAAAATTGCAACTATAAACGAGGCGTTAACGCATAATAAATCCAAAATCAGAAAGTCGAGATGTTTCAGCCATCCTGAGATGCCTTTCCTGTACATTATGGGACACCTACACTTTTAATGTAATTTTATCCGTAGTATTCCTTCTGTTTCTTTTTACTTCCCGAAAGATAATAAACGCCCTTTGAGGTTTCAAGCGTTGGAATACCGTTTATAATAATTCCGAGAATCTTTCCGTTGTTTCTCTTGATTGTTTCAACCGCACGATTAAAATCAGGCTGGGTTGTCTGTGCGTTTTTAACGACAAATACAACTCCGTCACACAAGCTG